>NZ_JAKJJW010000050.1:0-18384 GCF_025669985.1 Brachybacterium atlanticum
GGCGGCGCTGCGGAGCCCGGCGCGACCGGATGCGGGGCGCTCGCATGGCGTCCCCCGGCGGCGGGTGCGTGCGGAGGCTGCTGTCCCGGGTGCCCGACGTGGCTGCCGGCGTCGGCGGCGGAGGCCGGATGGCCGGAGGCGGCGGGCCCTCCGTGGGAGGGCGGAGCAGCGTACTGGCCCGGCCGGCCGGAGGGAGGCTGCTGCCCGTAGGGGACCTGCTGGTGCGACGGAGCGGGGTGGCCCTGGGCGGCCTGCTGGCCGTGCCCTTCGTGCGCGCCGTACGGGCTCTGCGGACCGTAGGTCCCCGGTGTCGCATACGGGCTCTGCTGACCTTGAGGTCCCGGTATCCCGTACGGCCTGTGCGGGGCGTGCGCGCTGTGTCGGCCGTCGGCGCTCTGCGCACCCTGGGCGCCCTGCATCGGGGTCCCGGGGCCGGAGACCTGCGCATACCTGTCGGCTCCCGTGCTCCGGGGAGCGTCGGGCCCGGTCGGCGCCGGACGCGAGCCGGTGTTCGGGGCGGGCGGACGCTCGGCCATGTGGACCTGCGGATACGCCGGCGGTGCGCTCTGCGGTCGCGCGGCGCGTCGGGCCGCGGCCTGCGCGATCTCCGGCGCGGTCCGTCCCACGCCCGGCACCCAGTCGATGAAGTCGCCGGCCCCCGTGGTGTGCTCCGCGACGTGCGCCTCCTCGACCTCCTCGTCCGCGTCAGTGCTGGGGATCCGGGTCTCGGAGGGGAACGCACCGCCTGGGGCGATGTCGTCCGCAGCGGAGGCCGGAGCGTCCTGCCCGTGCTCGGCCTCCTCGCTCTCCTCGCCGCTGCGGCGCACGGCGGCATCCTCGATGCGGCGGAAGACAGTCTTGCCGAAGAGGTCGTCGTAGGCGCCGGAGTTCTCGAGATCGCCCGTCGAGGCGTCGGGATGCTGCGGCGCAGGAGCCGGGGCGCGCCGGACGGGCGAGGGTGCCGGCCCGTCCTCCTCCGGTCCTTCTCCGTCGTCGATCGGTGCGATCAGGGTCGGCGGCGACTCGAGCTCGTCCTCCATGGGCGGCTCGGGCGTGGGCACCGAGGGCGAGGCGGGGCGCGCCGGGGAGGTTGCCTGGGCGGTGGCCGGCGGCGCGACAGGGGCGGGAGCGGCAGGGGTGGCGGTCGCGGGGGTCGGCTCTGCGGCGTCGACCTGCTCGGCGGCGCTCGGAGCAGGCGCTGCGGCGGCGGCCGGGGGCGCGGTGCGCCGACGGTCGAAGAGCGAGGTGCTCACGAGTCGTCGCTTCGCGGGAGCGGTCCGCGTGCCGGCGGCGGGCTGCGAGGCCGGGACCGTCGTCGCGGGCTCCGCCCTCGCTCCGGTCGCCTCGGCCGGCGCGTCGTCGGCCGGTGCCGACCCCGACGGCGCGTCCGACGGCGCGGACTCGAGCGGCGCGCGTGCCGACGGCGCGGCGGCGGGGACGGCGGTCGACTGCCCGGGGGCGGCGGGAGCGGGGACTGGAGTCGCCGCCGGAGCAGGGGCGGGAGCCGACGCCGGTGCCGGCGACGCGGCCGGGCCGTCGTTCCCGAAGAGGCCCGCGAAGAGGTTCGGTCCCGAGGACGCCTCCTCCGCGGCCGCGGGGCGCGAGGAGGACGCGGAGGACCCGCCGCGGGACAGCGACGGCGGCATCTCGCCCGGTTTGCGGGTGGCGACGGAGGGCTTGCGGATCGACGAGGAGCTCGAGCCGGACCCTGCGGTCGTCGAGGGCTTCGAGGGCGTGGGTGCCGGACGCTCCGCGCGGCGCTTCTTCGCCTCCTCCGTCTCGATCGAGCGGCCGTCCTTCTCCACCTGCTCGGCGAGCGCGGCGCGGTCGGCCTCCTCGAGCTGGGCGGGGTCGACGGTCATGTGCACGAAGCCGCGCACGGGCACGATGCCCGAGACCACGCGCGGCGCGCCGACGGGCTCCTCGGGCGGGAGGTCGCCGAAGGCCACCCGGCGCACCCCCTCGAAGGAGCTGATCACCAGCGGCTGCTCCTCGGTGCCGACGACCATCTGCGCCCCCTCGGCCGTGTAGACGGCCAGGGGCGTGGAGCCCTTCACCCCGACGGCCGCGCTCTGCCCGTCGTGGACGCCGAACAGCAGCGCGGTGAGCTTGTCCGCGCTGCCCAGATCACCGGCCTCGACCAGCTGCTCGACGAACTCCTCGGCCTCGGGGCGCCGTCCCAGCACCTCCCAGGCCGCCTCCGTCACCTGCTTGCGCAGTCCGGGGACGAGCACCACCCAGCGGTCCTCGCGCACCACGAGGGTCGCCGGGCCCTGTCGGGTCCAGGTGCCGAGGCCGAGCAGGGAGGCCGCGGCGGACGCCGTGTCCTCGGTCGTCATGCCCGGCCCTCACCGTCCGCGAGGGGGCGCGGGAGCGTGTCCTCGTCGACCTCGAACTCGTCCTCCGCGGGAGAGGTGCCGCCGGCGGTGTCCTCGGAGGCACCGGCCTGCCCCAGCACCTCCACCGCCTCGATGATCACCACGGAGATGTTGTCGTGCCCGCCGCCGTCCAGCGCGCGGCGCACCAGGTCCTCGGCGATGGTGCGCACGTCGGTGGGTCGGCGCAGCATCCGCTCGATCGACGCGTCGTCGACCTCGCCGGTGAGCCCGTCGGAGCAGATCAGCATCCGGTCGCCGACCTCGGCCGGGATCAGCCAGTAGTCGGGGTCCGACTCGGGCCCGGCGCCGAGCGCCCGGGTGACCATGTGCCGGTAGGGGTGGATCCGCGCCTGCTCGGCCGAGATCTCGCCGCGGTCCATCAGCTCCTGGACCACGGAATGGTCCACGCTGACCTGCTCGAAGATCTCCCCCGAGAGGCGGTACACCCGGGAGTCGCCCAGGTTCATCACGACCCAGTAGCCGATCCCGTCCAGCACCATCGTCGCGACCAGTGCGACCGTGGTGCCGGCGCCGAGGGTCGACTCGCCGCCGAGCTCGCCGATGCGCACCGACGCGTTGTGCAGCGCGTCGCCGAGCTGCTCGACGGTGACGTTCTGCTGGAGCGTCAGCTTCTCGAACTCCTCGACCGCGATCGCGCTGGCGACCTCGCCCGCGTTGTGCCCCCCCATCCCGTCGGCGACGAGATGGATCGGTGTGGCGGTCAGGAGGCTGTCCTCGTTCGTCGCCCGCACATGGCCGACGTGGGTGGCCGAGGCGGAGACGACGCGGACGGTGCCCTCGAGGTCCGGGTCGGAGAGGGAGCGGTCGATCACTGCACCCTCTCCACGGACAGGGTCCGGTCTCCGAGGGCGAGGCGCGCCCCGGCGGGGAGGACCGTGGGGGTCTCCGGCACGAGGTTCTCGCGGGCGCCGTCCTCACGCAGGATCGTCGAGCCGTTGGTGGAGCCGAGGTCGGTCACCAGCAGCTCCTCCCCCGTGCCGTCGATGCGCAGGTGGATCTTGGAGACGGAGCGGGTGTCGTCCTTCATCACGAAGAGCACCTCGCCGGAGGGCGAGGAGGGGTTGCGTCCGACCACCACGGCCTTCTCGACGACGCGCTCGGCGCCGTCGTCGGTGGTCAGCCGAACCTTCTTCACGGGCGGGAGATGGGCGGGCGAGATGCGGGTCGCCTCGAGGTCGCCGAGGTCCTCGGGCACGGACATGCGCGTCGCCTCGTCCACGCCGTCGTCGCCCCAGGCATCACCGGTGACCTCGCTCGGGGCGTCGCCTCTGTGCGCGGCCGGGGCCTGGTCCGCCGAGGCCACGGGAGGCGGACCCCAGGCGGCCGGGGAGGAGTCGACCGGTCCCGAGGCGGGAGCGGGAGCCGGGGAGCCCCACTGCGGGGCGGGGGCGTATCCGCCCTGGTCCCAGCTCTGCGGCTGCTCCGGAGCCGACGGCTCGCCCCACGAGGTGGCGGACTGCGCGGGCTCGGGTGCCGAGCTCTCCGGTGCCGAGGGCTGTCCCCAGGACGGGGCGGACTGCGGCTGCTCGGGGGCCGGGGCACCCCGCTGCTGCGCCTGCGGGTCCTGCGCCAGGGGCTCGCCCCAGGACGGGGCGTGGTCCTGCCCGGCGGGCTGCTCCCAGGAGGGCTGCGCGGGGGCCGACGGCTGGTCCCACGAGGACTGACCCAACGCGGACGGCTGGTCCCAGGAGGACTGCGCGGGCGCCGCGGGGATCGGCTCGACGGGCGGCGGTGCCCAGCCGCCGTCGGAGGCGGGCTGCTGGGGTGCCGGGGACGGGGAGCCCCAGGACGAGGCGGGAGCCTCGGCGGCGGAGGCCACCGAGCCGCCCGGGGCGTACGGGCTCGGGGCGCCCTGCTCGGGCCCCTGCGCGCCGTCGACGGGCTGGACCGGGGAGGCGCCCTGGTCTCGCCATGCCGCACCGGGCTCGGAGAGCAGGTTCTCGTGCGTGGACACCGCGACGGACGGCGCGCCGAGGTAGTGCTCGGCGCCGGCGCGCTCGAAGTCGTCGGGGCGGGGCTGGAGGGGGTTGCGTCCGGCCTTGATGTCCGCGACGACCGAGTCGATCGCCCGGTCGTGGAAGCCGCGCAGCAGCTTGCGCGGGTCGAAGAAGATCGACAGCGCCATGAGCAGCGGGAACAGCGCATACACGGCCCAGCGTCCGAGCGCGCGCACGAAGCCGAGCGCCCCGCCCTCGCTCAGGCGGGTCACGCGCAGGCCCAGGATCAGCTTGCCCAGGGTGAAGCCCTTGGCGCCGACCAGCCAGATCATCACCAGGTGGTACGCGGCCGGCAGCGCGGTCCCCACGCCGATGAGGATCATCGAGGTGGTGCTCGCGCTCTGCGAGGTGATGATCAGGATGACGCCGATCAGGAACGGGACCGTCACGAGCGTGGCGATCACCGTGTCGATCAGCGCGGCGAGGAAGCGCTTGACCGGGGTGGCCGGGGCGCAGCCGTCCAGCGGCGGCTCGAAGGACGCCGCGGCGGGAGCGCCCTCCGGAGCGGCGCCCGGCGCAGTGCCCGGGGCGGCGCCCGGCCCGGAGGCCGACGCACCGGGCCCGCCGGGCATGCCGGTGCTCTGCCCGGGCTGGTTCATCGGTGGCTGCGTGACCATCACCCGATCGTACTGTTCCTCGCTCCGCAGGGCGGTCGCTCCCGGCTGGGGCGGGCGGAGGGAATCGGCCGTGATGAGCTCGATCCCCTCGTCCTCCTGGTCGGACCGCTCCTGCCCCTGCTCCGCCCGGGTACGGGGCCTGGGCGGCGCCGACCAGGCGCCGGGCGCGTCGGTGGCCCGCTTCTCGTAGGGCGAGGCCTGGTAGCGCGCACCGCACTCGCCGCAGATCGCGGCCCCTTCGGACAGCAGCGTCCCGCAGGTGCTGCAGTATCTGGTCTGGTTCATGAGGAACGGCCCTTTCGGCTGATGATCCGCCAGAGGGACGGTGCTGTCGTGCCGCGCACCGAGGAGCGGCGTCGCCGCAGCGCCTCCGTGCGCTTCTGCGCCTTCGCCCGGGCGCGGGCGTTGCCCCGTCGGCGCCGGTTCTCGCGCCGTCGCTCGGCCGCACCGCGGCGGAAGGAGCGCAGGGAGAGCGCGGTGCGGAGCCGACGATGCCACGGCAGGGCGGCGGTGGCGCCGCTGCGCGCCGCCATCACCTGGTCCCAGTACTCCTCCGCCGCTGCGTCGGGCAGGTCGTCCGGACCGAACACGGCCCGGTCCGCGCGGGCTGCCAGCGTGCACGCCCCGAGCTGGGGGACGTCGGCCTGGAGCTGTGCGGCGATCTCCGCCCGGGTCATCAGCGGATCAGGAGCCCTGCCCATATCGGTGAGGAGGTCCAGGATCTCCTGCCAGCCGCCGTCGACGCGGGCCGGCAGGGCCTCGAGCGCGCGACGGCGTCGGCGTCGCACCGTCTTGGCGATGATCACCGAGGCGGCGAACAGGCCCAGCAGCACGAACGGGAGCAGGCCGAGGCCCAGGTACACGACCCACGAGGCGGTCTCGTCGGTCGGGTCCTCGTCGTCGTCGGTGTCGTCGCTCATCGCGCCGGGCGGCGGGCTCGGCGGCTCCGCCGGGGGCGGTGGCGGCTGCGCGACCTGCGGCAGCGGCTTCTCCACCTCCTTGGGCTGCGGCTCCGTAGGGTCCTCGTCCTCGTCGGGGGCGGGGTCGAAGCGCACCCAGCCGATGTCCTCGAAGGCGACCTCCACCCAGGCGGTGACGTCGTCGCCGGTGATGGAGACGGTCCCCTCCTGGCCCTCGGGCACCTCGAAGCCCATCACCACGCGGACGGGCATGTCGAGCGAGCGGGCCAGCACGGCGGTCAGCGCCGCGTACTGCTCCTCGTCGCCGATGCGGCCCATCGGCTGGGCGTCGGGGGTGTCCTCGTCGAAGCCGACCTCCTCGAGCATCGCCCGGAGCCGGCTGTAGCCGTGGCCGGAGAGCGAGGCGGTGTCGTCCTCCAGGCCGTGGGAGTAGTAGGCGTCCTCCTTGACCGAGCGGGAGAGGTTCTGGAAGCGCTCGTAGTCGGAGTCGGAGGAGCCCGCCCACTCCTCGGCGAGCGCTGTCATCTCGTCCGTCGGCTCGTCGTCCGGCAGGGTGATGTCCGCGAACGTCGCGGTGTTCTGCTGCTCCGCGGTGGGCTCCGTGTACGGCTCGTAGGACAGCTCGTAGGTGTCGCCCGCCTGCACCCCGAGCGCGTTGACCGCGGTCTGCGAGGGCTGGTTGAGGAAGAGATTCTCGGTGGTGGCGCTCGCGCGGCCCTGATCCATCCCCTCGAGGTCGATGCGGTTGGTCCGCTCGCCGACAGTGGGCATCCACACACCGCGGTACGCGCCGATCGTCACGGAGGAGACCTGCTGCTTCCCGGTGCCCTCCTCGAGGTCGACGCCGGGGGCGGTGCGCAGGAACGCCCCGGAGGGGCTGTCCTTCTGACGGCTGGAGGCGACGTTGTAGACCTGCAGGTCGTACTGGTCCATGGTGGCCAGGCGGATCTGGTCGCCGCTGCTCACACCGGTGATGGTGAACAGCTCCTCGTCGCGCTGGTCCTTGAGGTAGCCGCGGAACTCGGTCAGCGGGGAGACGTACTGGCGCGGGTCGAAGGGCGGGGTGATCCGGTCGCGCTGGGCGTAGCGGATGGTGCCCTCGGGCGGGTCCAGCAGAGGGCTCGCCGCGAAGGCGCCGCCGGCGGCGATCGCCATGATCACGGCGCCGCCGATCACGCGTCGGCGCAGCACCGGGTTCTTCCAGGAGCCGGGGCGGACGGTGTCGGAGATGATCGTGGACTCGGCGCCGGCCAGGCGGCCGCTCTCGAAGCGCCAGGTCAGCCAGCCGACGGACAGCACGGCGTAGAGCACGCCGCGCGGCACCGGCCAGAACGCCTGGTCCGTGCCGAAGAAGATGCTCGTCGCGACCATCACCAGCGGGAACAGCCAGGCCAGGACGTAGAGGCGGGTGCGCATCACGACGGTCATCGCCGCCAGCGACAGCAGCAGCATGCTGATCCACACCACCGCCAGCACGCCCTGGGCGACGCCGACGGGCGGGGCGACGGTCAGCAGCGACTTCCAGCTCGCCACCGGTGCCTTCAGCAGCTCGAGCAGCGATCCCGGGGTGGGGACGATGCCCCAGAGCGCTCGGGTGGGGGCGGCGAACATCGAGCCGAACAGGAGGTACACCCCGAGCACGAGGGCGGTGATCCGCAGCGGCCCCCATCGCCAGCGGGCGCCGATCAGGGCGATCAGGGTGCCGAGCACGAGCGCCATGATCCCGGTGACCAGGTACTGCGCTCCCCCGTAGACGTGCTGGAAGCCGAGCAGCGCGAGGACGAACAGCGCGCCGAGCACGGCGAGGTCGATCGCGAGGCGCTTCGCGGGGACGGACGAGAAGTAGCTGGGGCGGCGCGCGGGGCGCGCAGGCGCGGTCATCGGCCCACCGCCCGCAGGGCGCGGGCGAGGGTGTCGAGGGAGCCGAGGGTGACGACGTCGAGCGAGCCGATCGCCGATCGCTGCACCTCGGCGTCCTCCACGCAGCGGATCGCCACGGCCATCACTCCGATCGGAAGCTGGTTGGCGGCGGCGTTGAGCTCGCGCGCCGTGGTGTGGGGACCGACCACCATCATCACCGCGGAGGCGTTGGGGGCGAGGTCGGAGGCCTTCTGCCCCAGCTCGTGGAAGGAGATCCGCTCCCCCAGCTGCTCGACCAGCGTGTAGTCGTCCATCATCGGGCGGAAGGAGGCGGTGCGCTGGCGGGCGTCGAAGGTGAAGGGCGTCAGCTCCTTCTCCTCCCGGAAGGTCTGGGCGGAGATCGAGGCGGCCACGGACACGGCCAGCTCGAACTCCTCCTCGCTCGCATAGTGCTCGGCGAGGTTGTCGAGCGCGACCACCACGTGGGAGCGGCGGGTCTCCTCGAACTGGCGGACCATGAGCTTTCCGGTGCGGGCGGTGGTGCGCCAGTGGACGTGGCGGCGGTCGTCGCCGGGGGCGTAGTCGCGCAGCGCGTGGAAGGCGATGTCGGAGCTGGAGAGGTCCGAGGAGGGCGTGCCCTCGAGGTCGCGGAGGAAACCGCTGGCGGCCTCGTCGAGTCGGACCGTGCGCGGGTGGACGAAGAGCTCCTTCTCCTTCGCCCAGGTGACCTGGCGGCGCATGAGGGACAGCGGGTCGTCGCGCACGGAACGCACGGGACCGACGACCAGCACGGAGCGGCGCTTGGTGGGGACGGCGAAGAGCTCCTCGTGGCTCTGTGCGGCCGCGAGCCGCGGCACCAGGAACTGGGCGGTGGCCTGGCCGACCGCCAGCTCGATCCGCGAGGGCAGGATGTCGCGCTGGGTGGGGTTGGCGACCTCGACCCGGCCGACGGCCCGGGTGCCGACGACGACCCGGTGGGTCTGCAGGTCGAGGGTGACCTTGTAGTTCGCCTTGCCCAGCACGAACAGCGCCGCGATCACGAGCGGGACGGTGAGCGCGAGCGCCACCACGTTCAGCTCGGTGACGTGCAGGGTCAGGCCTGCGATCCAGCAGGCGGCGGCGACGCCGGCCACGGCCCATCCCACCGGGGAGACGACGTCGAGGACCGGGTGGATGCGGCGCATCCACAGCTCGACGGCGCGGTCCCGCAGACCGGCCCAGCCGGTGCTCGCGGGGGCATCGCCCTGCGTGGTCTCCTCGGCCGGGCCGGTCTGCCCCTCACGGGCGCGTTTCGCGGCCGCGCGTGCCCTGCGTCGCTCGCGGCGGGAGCCGGCTCGGGACTCGGCCGCGGCGGCGCGGCGGCGCTTCTTCGCCTCGGCCTTGGCGGACTTCGCGTCGGCGGTGTCGGTGGGGACGGAGGAGGGCTGGGAGCTCATGCCGTCTGCTGGCGCGCCTGGGGAGGCGCCACCTCGCTGAGGATCTTCGTCATGACGGACTTCGCGGTGGTGCCCGCGAACTCGGCCTCGGGGTCGAGCACGAAGCGGTGCAGCCACACGGGCTCCACGAGCGCCTTGACGTCGTCGGGGATCACGTAGTGGCGGCCGTTGACGGCGGCCCACACCTTGACGGTGCGCATGAGGGCGAGGGCGCCGCGGATGGAGACGCCGACGCGGACCTCGGGCGCGAGGCGAGTCTCCTCCATCAGGCGCGAGACGTACTCCAGCACCGCCGGGTCCACGTGCACGGTGGAGGCCAGCTGGGTCATGTCGTTGACGGCCTGCAGGGAGATGCGCGGGGTGAGCTGCGTGGAGCGGTCGCGCAGGGCGGAGCCCTGGAGGATCTGCACGCTCGAGGCGTGGTCCGGGTAGCCGATCGAGGTCTTCATCAGGAAGCGGTCCAGCTGCGCCTCGGGCAGGCGGTAGGTGCCGGCCTGCTCGATCGGGTTCTGGGTCGCGATCACCATGAAGGGGTTGCCGACCTCGTGGGTGACGCCGTCGACGGTGACGCGGCCCTCCTCCATCACCTCGAGCATCGCCGACTGGGTCTTGGGCGAGGCGCGGTTGATCTCGTCGGCGAGGACGACGTTGGCGAAGACGGGGCCCTTGTGGAACTCGAAGGACTTCGTGTTCTGGTCGTAGATCGTCACGCCGGTGACGTCGGAGGGCAGCAGGTCCGGGGTGAACTGGATGCGGGTGCTGGTGCCCTGCACGGTCGCCGCGATGGAGCGGGCGAGGGAGGTCTTGCCGGTGCCCGGCGCGTCCTCGAGCAGCACGTGGCCGGGGGCCATCATCGCGGTCAGCACGAGGCGGACCACCTCGTTCTTGCCGAGGACGGCCTGGCCGACGCTCTGGACGAGCTTGTCGAAGGTGTCGGCGAACCAGCGGGCCTGTTCGGGGGTCATGCTCATGAGGACTCAGGTGCTTTCTCGAGGAGGTGAGGTCTGGGACGTGCTCTGGGAGGGGAGGAGCTCGTTCAGCGGGGCATGTACGCGCTGCCGACCTGTGTGCCGTTGACGTACACCCGCAGCGGATTGTTGGTGGTCTTGTCGTAGCCGAAGAACCACTGTTCCTGCGGCTGCGTCCAGCAGCCGTCGGCGTCGGCGGTGATCTCGAACTCTCCCCAGTTCGCGTCGTTGTTGTCGCCGTAGTGGACCTTGTACTTCTTGCCGGGCTCGAGGTTCGTCAGCGTGTAGCCGAACCACTTGCACTGCCCGGAGCTGCAGTTCTCGGTCACGCCGGTGTAGTTCTGCGACCAGTTCCAGCTCCCGGAGTCGAGCTTGGGCGCCGGCGGGCTGTACTTGTTGGCCGTCACGGAGTCCTTGACCTTGCCGCTGCTGAGCCCGCCCTCGTTCACGACCTCGGCCGTGATGTCGTGCGTGGACCCCGAATCCACCCGCTGGGTGTGCGAGAACTTGTTGCCGGAGACGGTCTGCGCCTTGCCGTCGATCCACACCTTGAGGGTCTTGTCCCGGCCACCGTCCGTGCCGTTCGCCGTCACGGTGTAGGAGACGTTGCAGTTGTCGGCGGCATGACAGGTGCCGGCACTGGTGCTGATCTGCGGCCCGGCCGGCTTCGTGTAGGGCGTGACCGCGTTGGACTCCTTGGAGCGGGGGCTGATCCCGCCGTCCTTCGCGAAGCCGTTGCGGGCCTCGACTGTGAAGCGGTACGAGGTGCCGTTGCTCAGCCCGGAGATGGACGTGCTCGTGGACGAGGCGTCGACGGTCTTCGAGCCGCCGTTCCAGCGCACCACGTACTTGGTGACCGTGGTGCCGTTGCCGTTCGCCGCCTCCCAGCTGACGTTCGCCCGTCCGTTCGGCCCGTCGCCCTTGCCCTCGCTCGGCATCGACGCCTTCACCCCGGTGGGCGCCTCGGGCTTCGCCCACGGGACGACCTCGTTCGACGCCTTCGAGGAGCCGGAGCCGGTGCCGACCGAGTTCACGCCGGTGATGGTGAAGGTGTGCTTGCTGTCGCGGTCGAGGTCCCGGAAGGACGCCTTGGTGGTCCCGCCGTCGACGGTCTGGCTCGCGCCGGAGGAGGACTTCACGACGTACTGCGTGATCGGCTCGCCGTTCGCCTCGGCATCCGTCATCGCCGGCCACGTCACGTCCACCGCGCCGCCGAGAGCGGTGTTGACCCGCTCGGCCGACGGGGTGCCGCTGGGGGCCTTGGGCTTGCCGGCCGGGTGCTCCGCCGAGGACCACTCCGACCACTCCGAGGGCTCGTCGGCCAGGTTCGAGGCCCGCACCCGGAAGCGGTAGTCGACGCCGTTGGTGAGCCCTGCGAACACCGTCTGGGTGCTGCCGCCCTCGACGGTCTGGGAGGAGATCCCCTGACCGCTGGTGTCCTGGACCTGCACCTCGTAGCTCTGGATCGCGGAGCCGCGGTTCTCCGGCGCGGACCAGCCCACGGTCAGCTGCTGGTCGCCGCGCTCCGCCCGCGGGGCGGCCGGCTTCTCCGGGCGCACATCGGGGCGGGCCACGGCCGAGGGCACCGACGGATCGGAGTCGCCGACGTCGTTGGTCGCCACGACCTGGAAGGTGTACTCCGTGTCGTTGGTCAGCCCGGTGATCGTGCAGGAGGTCGAGGCGCACTGCTGCGACACCGTCCCGCCGGTCGCCGCGGTGACCGTGTACCCGGTGATCGGGGCGCCGTTGTCGGCACCCGCGTCGAAGTTCAGCTCGACGAACCCGTCGCCGATCTCCCCGATGCGCGGCGCGGAGGGCGGCTCGGGCTTGCCGCGCACCACGGTCCGGATCTCGCCGGTGACGTGACGGTCCGGGTCGCCGGTGTCGTCCTCGACGGTGTACTGCGCGCTGAGGATGCCGTGGAAGGACTCGTCCGGGGTGATCGAGACCTTGTCGCCCTTGACCTCGACGGCGCCGTCGCCGGCGGTGAGGCCGGCGCTGAGCAGCTCCCGGCCCCCGCCGGGGAAGGGGTTGGAGTCGTTCTCGAGCACTGCGAGGTCCTTGGTGGTGCCCGCGTCGATCGTGGCCTCGTCCATCACGGTGGTGAGCAGGGGCCGCGGCGAGCCGCCGACGGTGACCTGCACGGAGGACTCCACCGGATCGTTCGTCCCGTCGGAGACGGTCACCGGCACCTCGAGGACCGTGCCCTTGGGCGCCTTCGGCGTCGCGGTCGCGGTGAAGACCGAGCCCTCGACCGACACGTCGATCTCCGGGTTCTCGGTGAACTTCCCGAGGGCGAAGGTGAACGTGTCGTCATCGGGGTCGTCCACGCCGGGCGCGAGGTCGACCGTGGCCTGGCCCTCTCCCTGCGCGACCTCGAGCAGCGCGCCCTGGAAGGTCGGCGGGAGGTTCTCGTCCTCGGGCGCGACCTCGACCGGGATCGCGAGCGTCGCGGTGGCCGCGGTCGCGTCCCCCACCGCACCGTCCGTGACCTCGACGCTGATGGTGTCCTTGCCGGAGAAGTCCGCGGCAGGGCGGTAGCTCAGCGTCGTCTCGTTCTCGACGAGCTCGCCGCCGTCGCCGTGGTCTGCCGTCACGAGCGACGGGTCGGTGATCTGCACGCTCTCCGCACCCGGACGCACCCGGACGTTCTGGGGATCGGCGAGGTCGATCTTCGCTTCGGCGCCGGCTTGCACCTTCACCGGCTCACCCACCCAGACGGGGGCCTGCTTCGCGGTGCCGGGCACCCACACGTAGCCGGCCGAGGACTGGTCGTCCTGGTCGGTGATGATGTAGCGGATCCGCTGCTGCTCCTCCTGGGGCACGATCCTCAGCGTCCCGTCCTCGCGCAGGTCAACGCCCTGGTAGGAGCCGTCGAGCGCGACCTCGAGGGCGTTGGTGCTGCCGTCGGGATCGGAGTCGTTGGCGAGCACGTCGACCTCGACGTGGTCCTTCTTCGGATCCAGGACCTCCTCGACCGGCACGAAGTCGTCGACCGCGACCGGGGAGAGCAGCGGTGCGTTCGCGGCGACCTTGACGGTCGCGGTCGCGCTGGACTTCAGCTGCCCGTCGGTCGCCGAGTACAGCACCGTGTGGGTGCCCTCCTCGGCCGGGGTGGTGACGGTGAGGAGGTTGTCCTCCGTGTCCTCCGGCGGCTCGACGTACTCGATGTCCGTCATCGGCTCCACGTCGCCGCGCACGATGCCGAGCGCGTCGCCCTCGGGGTCGGTGTCGTTGTCGAGCACCGGGATCTGCACCTCGCGGTCCGGGCGCACCTCGACGGTGTCGTCGACCGCGTAGGGGGCCTGGTTGCGGTCCGTGGGCGCGGCGATGCCGACGAGCACCTCCGCGGTGCCGATCGCGCCGTGGCGATCCATCACCTGGTATCGGAAGCGGTCCGTGCCGACCGAGTCCTCGTGCGGCACGTACTCGATCCACTCGCCGTTCGCGCTGGAGATCTCGCCGAGGGTGGGCATGGGGCTCGCCGCGCCGGTGAGCATCACGGAGTCGCCGTCGGGATCGATGCCGGTGGTCCGGACGGGGATCCGCACCGGGGTCCCCGCGACCGCGCGGGCGGTGAGGTTCTCCGGCCGCGGCGGGGTGTTCTCCGCGTCCCGCGGCACGATCGTGATGTAGGCGAGGGCGGAGCCGGTGCGGCCCGTCTCGTCGACCACCTCGTACTGCACGACGGCCTCGCCCGTCGCGTCGTCGTTCGCGCGGAAGCGCAGCATGTCCTGGTGCGGCTCGGTGTTGCCCAGCGCATCGGCGCGGGAGGTGTCGAGGTTCGTGCCGAGGTGGAGGTCGGAGACCGTGGGCGAGACGTCATTGGCGGTGACGTCGATGTTGACCATGTCCCCGGCGCGCACGACGGTGCGGTCCGGGACGGCCTCCGGGTTCGCGAACTGCGTGTCCGTGTTCACGACCATCATCCGGATGGTGCCCGTCGAGGTGCCGGCCGAGTTCGAGACCTCGTAGGTGATGGGGACCGGCTCGGAGGAGACGGTCGCGCCGGGCTCCGCCTCGACCCGCACCAGGTGGTGGTCGACGACGGTGGCCTTCAGGCCGCTGCCCCCGGGGACCTCGAGGGA
The DNA here is from genome assembly GCF_025669985.1 of Brachybacterium atlanticum. Lineage (NCBI taxonomy): Bacteria > Bacillati > Actinomycetota > Actinomycetes > Micrococcales > Dermabacteraceae > Brachybacterium > Brachybacterium atlanticum. The sequence goes on from NZ_JAKJJW010000050.1 coordinate 14,286, forward strand.
GTTCGCGACCAGCACCCCGCCGGTGGGGTCCACGTCGTTCTCCAGCGGGTCCACGAGCGTGTCGGTGCCGGTGGTGACCGTGCCGAAGTCATCGACGGCGACGGGCTGGAGGTTCTCCGCCTCCGGCTCGACCACGTCGATGCGCATCAGTCCCAGGGAGGTGGTGCTGCCGCCGCTCGCCCCGACCGTGTACTCCAGGTAGTGGGTGCTGGGCCCGGCACCGGTGACATCGACGCTCCCGGCGTCCAGGGCCGGGTCGACCTCCAGCCCCTCGGACTCGCCGACGCTGATCAGCTCGAGCTCGCCACCGTTGGGGTTGAGATCGTTGACCAGCGGCTTGAGCGTTGTGGTGCGTCCGGAGACGATGCTGACGTGGTCGGCGGTGGTGATCGGCGGGAGGTCGCTGTCGGTCACCGACTCGATCTGGATCGTCCCCTCCCCCGTCTCGCCGTTCTCGTCGCGGAAGGTGAGCTGGACCTGCTTCGTGCCCGGCGAGAGGCCGGCGTCGTTGAAGGTGATCTTCCCGTCGGGGGTGAAGGTGACGAGGTCCTCCGGCGGGACCGTGGCGTTGGAGAGGTAGAAGGCGTCGCCGTCGGGGTCCTCCCAGTACGGCAGGATGTTGAAGCTGATCTCCTGGCCGGAGCGGACCTGGACCTTGGTCATCGTCTCCTCGGCTGCCTGCGGGGCGGAGTTCTCCCCCTCCTGGCGCACCTCGAGGGTGACGGTGGCGGCGTCCTTGCCGCCGCGCCCGTCGTCGACGGCGTAGGTGAAGGGCTGGGTGCCGGAGGCGTCGTCGGCGACCTGGATCTGAAGCTGCGTGCCGCCCGTGATCGGGGTGACGTGCCCGGCGGCCGGCTGCTTCCCCTCCACGGCGACGGTGAGCACGTCGCCGTCGGGGTCGACGTCGTTGCGCGTGACGGGGAGGACCACGTTCTGACCGGGCCGCACGCCGAAGGTGTCGTCGTTGGCCGTCGGGGGCCGGTTCTCCTCCTCGCGCTCGGCCGCGACGTTCTCGATCGTGGTGGTGAGGGTCTCCTTCTCCTTCTCCTTCGACTGATCGGTCTGGATGTCCTGGTTGATGACCCAGTCGTCGACCAGCTGCATCGAGTCCATGATCTCCCAGGACAGGCCGAACTTCTGGTCGTTGAGCACGACCAGGTCGCGGTTCTGCCGCAGGGAGAGGTCCGCCCCAGCCTTCGCCTCGGGGATCGCCTCCACCGCGGGCTCCTGGCCCTCGCAGGCGCGGACGTAGCGCAGGGACCCGCCCCAGGCGCCGTAGGCGCAGCCGTCGACCTGCGCCGGCTCGACGACCTCGGAGCCGGTGCCGCCAGCGGAGATCGACTCGGCCTTCCCGCCGTCGAGGGGGATCAGCAGCATCGTGTCCGCGGTGGACAGGACGACGTTCTCGGAGTCGGGGCCGGCCTGCTGGAGCTCGGCGACCTCGAGGGAGGAGATCCCGTAGTCCTCGAGCGGGTAGTCCTTCATCTCGGTGCCGAGGCGCAGCATGCGGTTCTCGCGGTCCATGATCACCGGCACGTCGCCGACGACGGTGAGCTCGACCTGCGCGGCGTCGCTCGAGACCCCGCCGGCGATGAACGGCTTGTCCGCCTTCGTGTCTCGGGTGGACGGTGTACGGGGGTAGCGCAGGAGCTCCTCACCGTTGAGCACGTAGACGTCGCCGCTCATGGAGACGGCGACGGGCGGCGCGCCGTTGCCGGTCTCGAGGACCGGTTCGACGGAGGCGGGGCTGAACGCGGCGGCTTCGTCCGGGGAGAGGATCCAGACCCGGCCGTCGGGCGCGGCGATCACGACGCGGTCCCCGCCGATGCGGACGGTGGACTCGGGCGGTAGCTCGACGAGGCCCGCACGGGAGGCGGCCGCGGTGTTGATGGGGGTCATGCCGCGCGGCCCGGTCTCGAAGACGTGGTAGCCGGACTGGATGATGTCGAGGTCCTGGCCGGTGGAGGAGATGCGGGCGTCGAGCTCGCCGGCGTCGACGTTGAGGCGGCCGATGAGGCCGCGGTCGCCGTTGCTGACCCAGACGCCGCCGTCGGAGACCTCGACCTCCGAGGAGGACAGGCCGTCGTAGTTCACGGCGAAGCCGGTGAGGACGAGCGCCACCACTGACAGGACGGCCGTGGACACGACCGTGGTGCGCCGACCGCGGCGCCTCTTCGGTCCAGCGGTGACTGACATGGTGGTACCCCCAGAAGACGTGCAGATCCTCGCGCACGCGCGGCCTCGACCGGCTGCACTCACTGAGGAGAAGACCCCCGCGGTCGACGTGGGCGCGCACGACAACGGACAGAGTACCGGTCCCCCGCGCGCCGTTCCACGCGCGCCCGGCCACGTTCCGTCCCCGTGCAGGTCAGGCCGAGGGAACGGTCGCAGACCTCACGAGGAGCTCAGCGACGGCGCTCGACGAGCGTGCGGGTGAAGGTCACTAGCGCCTCGCGGACGGGTCCCTGCGGCAGCTCGCCGAGGATCTCGACGGCCTCATCGGCGGTGCGCTGGGCGAGCCGGCGCGTCTCCTCGAGCGCCTCGTCCTCGCGCAGCAGCTCCACCAGCTCGCCCAGCGCGGTGTCGTCGCTGAGATCGCTGTCGAGCCTGCGCAGGATCTCGAGGCTGCGCGCGTCCTGCTGCTCGGCCGCCCGGCGACGGACGAGGAGGGTGGGCATGGTGGGCACGCCCTCACGCAGGTCGATGCCAGGGGTCTTCCCGCTCGCGGCGGCGTCGCTCTCGAGGTCCAGCACGTCGTCCGCGAGCTGGAAGGCGACCCCGACCTTCTCGCCGTAGCGGCGCATGACGTCGCCGGAGCCCTCGGGGGCCCCGGCGAGGGAGGCGCCTAGGTCGCCGGCGAGGGCGAGCAGCGAGGCCGTCTTGTCGGAGAGGACGGAGATGTAGTGGGCGAAGGGGTCGTCCCCCTCGGCAGGACCGACGGTCTCGTGCAGCTGGCCGAGGCACAGCCTCTCGAAGGTCTCGGAGTGCATCCGCACGGCCTCGCGACCGATGCGGGCGCTCAGCGCGCTTGCTCGCGCGAAGAGGAAGTCCCCCGTGAGGATCGCGACGTTGTTGCCCCACAGCGAGTGCGCGCTCTCGGTGCCGCGGCGGGTGGGCGCCGAGTCCATCACGTCGTCGTGGTACAGGCTGGCCAGGTGGGTCAGTTCGACGAGGATCGCCGCGTCCTGCACACCCTCGGCATCGACGTCCCCGAGGGACGCCGCCAGGAGCACGAGCATCGGGCGCACTCGCTTGCCCCCGGCGTCCATCAGGTGGCGGGCGGTCCAGCGCACCATGTCGTCGGAGCTCGCGACGGAATCGCGCAGCCCGTGCTCGATGGCGCCCAGGCGCTCGACGATGCTCGTCGCGAGCTGATCATCGATGTCGGGCACACCCGGCAGCGTGGACGGCATGTCTCTCCTGGAGATCGAACCGGTCCCGAGGAGCGGGGCCGGAGTGCGGACTGCGCTCCCGGACAGGAGCGACACGACAGCCGAGTCTACCGGGGAGGCAGGGGCCCTGAGCCGATGTACGGCCCCGAGGTGACCGGCAGAACGGCGGAGCGCTCCGCCGAGAGGATTGCAGGCATCGCCCGCTCGACCGGGCCCTCCCGGAGCCGGAGACGCCATGGGCCGGCGCCAATCCCCGACCGCGACACGACCTCGGACCATCCCTTGCAGAGCGACCCCGCCCTTGCCGTCCTGGCTGCTCCCCGATTCCGGGCATGAGAAAAGGGAGTGGAGGAGGCGAACACCCGCAAGGGGTTCAAGCACTCCTCCACTCCCAGTGAAGATGTCCGGCGGCGACCTACTCTCCCACACCCTCCCGAGTGCAGTACCATCGGCGCGATCGAGCTTAGCTTCCGGGTTCGGAATGGAACCGGGCGTTTCCTCGACGCTATGACCGCCGTAACACGATGAGACACAACCAGCCACCCACCCACACCAAAAAAGATGCCGGCAGCAGGGTTGTTCCCCAAGAACCGCACAGTGGACGCGAACACACACAGAGTAAACAACAAGCACAAAGAATGTTGTTGTAAGTCATCGGCCATTAGTACCAGTCAGCTCCACACATTGCTGTGCTTCCACATCTGGCC
>NZ_JAKJJW010000051.1:0-16652 GCF_025669985.1 Brachybacterium atlanticum
CCCGCCCGACGCCGACGCGCCCGTGCCCGCCCTGCGCAAGTTCGGCCGCCGCGCCCGCATCATCGAGCTCAGCGACCAGCCCGCCCCGGAGCCCGCCGGCGCCCCCGCGCCCCGCGCCGCGGAGGCGGAGATCGTCCGCGACAGCGACGGCGTCGAGCTCGGCGAGCTCTCCGTCACCGACGCACCCGATCCGCGCCCCGCACCGCGCTTCGACGGCAAGGTGCTCCACCGCCCCGAGAGCGCGGGCGGTCGCCGCCTGCTGTGGCTGGTGTGGGTGCTGATCGCCCTGGCGCTGATCGCGCTGGTCGCCCTGCTGCTGACCGGCGTGCTCTCGCCCTCGGAGGCCTCGGCCTCCGCCACCGCCCTGCTCGACACCACTCCCGCCCACCTCGTCCTGGAGGACCCCGCAGCGTGACCGCTCCCGAAGAATCCCTCGACCTCGCCCGTGTGGCCGGCCAGGCCGCCGCCGACAAGCTCGCCGAGGAGGTCATCGGCCTGGACGTCTCGGAGCTGGTGGTCATCACCGACGTCTTCCTGGTGTGCAGCGGGGACTCCGAGCGCCAGGTCTCCGCGATCGTCGACGGCGTGGAGGAGGCGCTGCTGACCGAGCGGCGCCGCAAGCCGCTGCGCCGCGAGGGCGAGCGCGACGCGCGCTGGGTGCTGCTGGACTACGGCGACATCGTCGTGCACGTCCAGCACGCCGAGGACCGCGCCTTCTACGCCCTCGAGCGGCTGTGGCGCGATGCCCCCGTGCTCGACCTCCGGATCGACGAGGGCCGCGCCGAGTGAGGCCGGCCCATCGCCCCCGGCTCGTCCTCGTGCGTCACGGCCAGACCGATCACAACCGGGAGGGCCGCCTGCAGGGACAGGTCGACATCCCCCTGAACGAGAACGGTCGGCGCCAGGCCGAGTCGCTCGCCCGCACCGTCGCCGCCTCCCCGCCCGACGTCATCGTCTCCTCGCCGCTGTCGCGCGCCCGCGACACCGCCGCGGCGATCGCGCGCGCCTGCGGGCTCCAGGCCTCCACCGACGAGGCCTTCCTCGAGCGCAGCTTCGGGCAGTGGGAGGGCCTGCGCGGGGAGGACATCCGCAGCCGCTGGCCCTCCGAGCATGCCGACTGGCGCGCCCATCGGTCGATCACGGGCCTCGACATCGAGGACCGTCCCGAGGTGGGCGAGCGCGTCGCCGCCGGCTGCCGCCGCCTGCTGGAGGAGAACCCCGAGAGGACCGTCATGGTCGTCGCCCACGGCGCGGCGATCACGCTCGGGATCACCGCCCTGCTGGGTCTGGACATGCGCGGATTCCGCGGCATCGCCGGGCTCGAGAACTGCCACCGCTCGGTGCTCGAGCCGCTCCATGCGGAGCCGACGGAGGGCCTGATGAGGTTGCTGTCACACAACCTGCCTCCCGATTTCACCTGAGCGGGGACGCGGGGTATTCTCGACGAGTCGCCTGATGGGGCGGCACCCGATACGGGGCTATGGCGCAGTTGGTAGCGCGCTTCCATGGCATGGAAGAGGTCAGGGGTTCGAATCCCCTTAGCTCCACTCGAGAATCTCGTGAGACAGTGACTCGTCAGAAGGGCCCCGGCAGAGCCGGGGCCCTTCTGCTGTGTGCCGGGAGGCTCAGCGCACCGGCTGGCGCAGGATCGCGCGCAGGCGCTCGGGGGCGGCGCGATGCATGCGCTCGAGCACGGGCCCTCCTGGTCGTGGGGACCGCGGGCAAGCAGCGCGTCGGAGATCTGCGCACCCAGGATCTGGACGCGTTCAATCTCGTGGTGCGGGAGCTGCTTCACGCGCTCTGAGCTTCCCCTCCTCGACGATCAGGCCGTGCAGCTCCGCCAGCTCCGGCACGGTGAAGGCCGCCTCCTCGAGCGCCGGGACGAGCGCACGGGCGAAGGCCCGGTAGGTGCCCGGGACCTCGGCGCCGCGCTCGCGCAGGGCCCGACGCGCGTACTCGTCGCAGAGGAAGGCGGGCCGGGAGAAGCAGTACAGCGAGATCGCATCGGCCGTCTCCTCACCGACGCCCTCGACGGAGAGGAGCTCGCGGCGGAGGGCGATGTCGTCCAGCCCGTCGGCGCCCTCGGCGCGGTCTGCCCACCAGGTGGCGAGCGCGATCACACGGCGGGGCTTCGTGCGCGGGAAGCCGGCCGGGCGGACGAGCTCCCGCACGCGCTCCTCGTCGGCCGACGCGAGCGCGGCCGGTTCCCGCAGCCCGGCGGCGGTAAGCGCGTCGAGGGCCTGCGCCGCCTGGTCCCAGCGGGAGCGCTGGACCAGCACCGCACCGAGAGCGATCTCGAAGGGCTCCTCGCCGGGCCACCACCAGCCCTGCGGGCCGTGGCGGGCGAGCAGCTCGCGGTGCAGGGCGCGCAGGTCGATCATGCGAGGTAGGTTGTCACGTCCTCAGGGGCGACCGCGAGATGCACCGCCGTGCCGGGGGCGAGATGCCGGGCGGCGGCGTCCAGCGGGGAAAGGTCCGCGGCGAGATCCACGGTGCGCACCCTGACCAGGTCGCCGTGCGGGGTCAGAGAGCGGACGGTGCGGGGGAGCCCCTGCTCGGCGAGGCGCACCGCGGCGGGGCGGAAGGCGGCGAGCACCGCGGTGCCGGGGCTGAGCGGGCTCTCCGCCGAGAGGCGGCCGCCGCCCTCGACCTCGATCCGGTGCCCGTCCCATCGGCCCGCGACGAGGTTCAGCCCCGCCAGACGCGCCGCGAAGGCCGAGCGCGGCCGGGCGAGGACCTCGGTCGTCGGCCCCGCGTCGACCTCCCGGCCCTGCTCGAGCACCACGACGCGATCAGCGAGCGAGAGCGCGTCGAGCACGTCGTGGGTGACGACGATCGCGGTGCGCTCGGCGAGGAAGCCGCGCAGCTGCTCGCGCAGCGCGGGCGCGACGTCGACGTCCAGTGCCGCCATCGGCTCGTCCAGCAGCAAAAGCCGGGGATCCGCCGCGAGCGCCCGGGCGATCGCGACCCTCTGAGCCTGACCGCCGGAGAGCTGGGCGGGGCGGCGGGCGGCGAGTTCGGCGAGACCCATCTGCTCGAGATGCACCTCGGCCCGTCGACGCGCCTCCCGGCGCGGGACGCCCTGGGCCCGCAGCGGGAACATCACGTTGCCGAGCACGGTGAGGTGCGGGAAGAGCACCGGGTCCTGGCTCAGGGTGGTGACGCGGCGGTCGTGCGGCGGCACCCAGGTCCGGTCGTCGGCCAGGATCCGGCCGTCGAGGGAGACCGAGCCGGAGCTGGGGCGCAGGTCCCCGGAGATCAGCGACAGCGCGGTCGACTTCCCGGCGCCGTTCGGGCCGACGACGGCGAGGGTCTCGCCGTCTCCGACCTCGAGGTCGAGCTCGACGTCGCGCTCGGCGACGGCGGCGCGCAGCACCAGGCTCATGCGCTCCGCCTCCGGTGCGCCAGGGCGATCACCGCGATCGCGACGAGCATCAGCACGAAGGAGAGCGCCACCGCGGCCTCCGGATCGCTCTCGCGCTGCAGGTAGATCTCCAGCGGCAGGGTGCGGGTGGTGCCCTGCAGGGAGCCGGCGAAGGTGATCGTCGCGCCGAACTCGCCGAGCGCACGGGCGAAGGAGAGCACGGTGCCGGAGAGCAGGGCGGGCAGCACCAGCGGCAGCGTGACGTGGGTGAGGACGCGGGAGGGGCGCGCCCCGAGGGAGGCGGCGGCCCGCTCGTAGCGGGTGCCGGCCGTGCGCAGCGCCCCCTCCAGGCTGAGCACCAGGAAGGGCAGGGCCACGAAGGTCTGCGCGAGCACCACCGCGGTGGTCGAGAAGGCGATCTGCACCCCGAGCAGCTCCAGATGCTGACCCAGCAGGCCCTGCCGCCCGAAGGTGTACAGCAGCGCGATGCCCCCGACCACCGGCGGCAGCACCAGCGGGATCAGCACCAGGGAGCGGAGCAGCGACATGCCGCGGCCGTCCGTGCGGGCGAGCAGCAGCGCCATCGGCACGCCGAGCAGCACGCAGGCCGTGGCGCTGGTCAGCGAGGTCTGCAGGCTCAGCCGCAGCGCCGCGAGCGAGGACTCCGAGGTGATCAGGGCCCAGAAGTCGCTCCACTCGACCCGGAGCGCCATCGCCGCGAGCGGCAGGACGACCAGCAGCGCGCCGAGCCCGGCCGGCAGCAGGATCCAGCGGGGGAGGGTCCTCATGCGCCGCCGAAGCCGTATCCGGCGAGGACCTTCTGGCCCTCCTCGCCGGTGACGAGGTCGACGAACTCCTGGCCCAGCTGCGGGTTCGCCGAGCCGTCGACGGTCGTGATGGGGTAGGTGTTCACGGCCTGCTGCGCCTCGGGGAAGTCGATCCCCTCGACGGCGTCGCCGGCCTTCTCCACATCGGTGACGTAGACCAGGCCCGCATCGGCCTCGCCGCTGGTGACCTTGTTCAGCACGTCCGTGACGGACTGCTCCTCGCTCACGGGGGCGAATTCGAGTCCCGCCGCCTCCTCCACCGTCTCGGTCGCCGCGCCGCACGGCACCTCCGGCGCGCAGACGACGAGGTTCAGGTCGCCGGTGAGGGAGGCGAGGTCCGTGACGCCCGCGGGGTTCCCGGCCGGCACTGCGATCCTCAGCGTGTTCGTGGTGAAGTCGACGGGATCCGCCTCCTCGAGGCCGGCGTCGGTGAGCTTGTCCATGTTCTTCGTGTCCGCGGAGGCGAAGACGTCGGCCGGGGCGCCCTGCTGGATCTGCTCGACCAGCGTGGAGGAGCCGGCGAAGCTGAACTCGACCGTGACGTCCTCGTGCTCGGACTCGAACTGCTCGCCGAGCTCCTCGAAGGGCTCCTGCAGGGAGGCGGCGGCGAAGACGTGGAGGGTGGCCGGTGCGGCGGCCGGGTCCTCGGCGGAGCCGCCGGAGCCGCAGGCGGCGGCGGTCAGCGCGATCGCCGCGGCGGCGGCCGCGGAGCGGAGCAGGGTCTTCATGACGGCTCCGCCTCGATCACGACCTGCGTGGCCTTCACGACGGCGCTGGCGACCCTGCCGGCCTCCAGCCCGAGCTCCCGGGCGGCCTCGCTGCTCATCAGCGAGACGACGCGGAATGGACCGCACTGCAGCTCGACCTGCGCCATCACGGTGTCCATCACGATGTGGGTGACCAGGCCCGTGAAGCGGTTCCGGGCGGAGGAGGCGGTCGCGCCGTGCAGCTCGGGCGTCACCGCCAGCTCCCGGGCGAGACGCGCGACCTCGACCCCCTCGAGCACCTTCCGGCCGCTCGTGTCGTGGGACGCCTCGAGGGTCCCCTTCTCGATCCACCGTCGCACGGTGTCCTCGCTCACCCCGAGGAAGGTGGCGGCATCGCGTACCCGCATCTGCGTCATGAGGACCACCATAGCGGCGCAGATGCGGGTGCATGGGACGGAGGTCCTCAGGCGGCGAGCAGCACTCCGCCGAGCGCGACCGAGGCGACGAGCACGGTCGAGAGAGCGGCGAGGAGGAAGGGGCGCGGTCCCACCTGCTTCAGCAGCGAGATCCTCACCCCGGTGCCGAGCGCGAACATCGCCGCGGCGAGCAGGAGGGTCTGCAGCAGCGACCCCGCCTCGAGCACCGGCTCCGGGAGCGGCACGAAGGAGCGCACGAGCACCATGACGAGGAAGCCGACCACGAACAGCTGCACCAGCGGCGGCTGCTTCCCGTCCTTCGCGCCGTGCCGGCGCTGCTGCATCGACATCACCGCCATCACCGGTGCGAGCATCAGCACGCGGGCGAGCTTCACGATCACGGCGACGGTGAGCGCCGCGCCCCCGCCGATCGCGCCGCCCGCGGCGACGACCTGGGCGACCTCGTGGATCGACGCGCCCGCCCAGAGGCCGGCGGTCTCGCCGTCCAGGCCCATCAGCGCGGCGGCCGCAGGCACCAGCGCGATCATCAGGGACCCGCAGAGCACCACCAGCGCCACGGCCGTGATGGTGTCCTCCTCGTGCTCGTCGTCCGGATCCGTGACGCCCGCGGCTGCTGCGACGGCCGCCGCGCCGCAGATCGAGAACCCGCAGGCGATCAGCAGGGTGAGGTGACGGCCGACGCCGACGAGCCGGCCCAGCAGCACGGTCCCGAGGATCCCGACCCCCACCACCACGACCACGACCAGCAGCATCCCGATGCCGAGGGAGGCCAGGTCGCCGAGCGCGACCTGCAGTCCCAGCAGTACGATCCCGGCGCGCAGCAGCTTCTTCGAGGCGATCGCGAGACCGGGCGCCGCGGCCCGGGGGAGCGGGACGACGTTCGCGAGCACCACGCCGACGACGATCGCGAGGACCAGGGCGCTGATCCCCGGCAGCAGCGGTGCGACGAGCATCGAGACGACCGCGACGCCGAGGGCGAGCGCGAGACCCGGCAGGACCGAGTGCGCCGGGGACGCCGAGGGCGCCGAGGCCGGGGAGACGGTGCCGGAGGAGAGGGTGCGTGAGGGGGCGGAGGGCATGACGTCCACGGTTCCATCGCCTCTGACCTGCCGGTAGTCGGCAGTTCACCAGCAGGGCATATAGTTCTGATATGCCATCCTCGTTGCCGAACCTGCCGGCCCTCGCCCTGTTCGTGGCCGTGGTGGACGAGGGCGGGCTCGGCGCCGGCGCCCGGCGCGCCGGGATCCAACAGCCCAATGCGAGCCGGATGATCGCCCAGCTCGAGGCGCAGGCGGGCACCGCCCTGCTCGAGCGCGACCCGCGAGGCTCCCGTCCCACCTCCGCCGGGCTGCTGTACGCGGCACAGGCACGACAGCTGCTCGAGGCGGCCGAGCAGTTCTCCGACTGGCTGCGCCACAGCCGCGAGGAGGGCGTGCACGAGCTGCGCGTGGGGGTGTCGATGACGATCGCGGAGCACCTGATGCCCGCCTGGCTGGCCGAGCTGCGCCGCCGCAGCCCGCGCACCCGGGTCGACCTCGAGGTGCTCAACTCCACCCAGGTCCTCGCCGGGGTGCACGACGGGCACCTGCGGCTCGGCTTCGTCGAGACGCCCCGCCTCCCGCGGGACGTGCACACGCTGACACTGCGTGAGGACGAGCTCGTGGTGGTCGTCGCCCCGGAGCATCCCTGGGCGCTGCGCGAGGGGCCGCTCGAGCTCGACGAGCTCGCCTCGACCCCGCTCGTGGTGCGCGAGGGAGGGTCCGGTACGCGTGACGCCTTCGAGGAGCTCGTCCCCGCGGCGGGCGGGACCCCGCCCGTCCAGGAGCTCGGCAGCAACGCCGCCGTCCGCATCGCCGTCGCCTCGGGCGCAGGGCCCGCGGTGCTCAGCATGCTCGCCGTCCGCTCCGGGCTCGAGAGCGGGCAGCTGCTGCGGGTGCCGCTGGCGGGCTCCCCTCTGCGCCGCCCGCTGACCGCGGTGTGGAGCGGGCCCCGCCGGCTCAGCGGCCCGGCGGCGGATCTCGTCGCCGTCGCGACAGCATCCACGCGGCCGCTCCGGTGATCGCGCCGAGCAGCGCGCCCGTCGCCGGACCCGAGGGCGCGGCCAGGGTACGTTCGGAGGCGACATCGAGAGCAGGGAGGGTGCGACATGCCGATCCTCACCAACACCGCGGAGCAGCCCGAGCAGCCGCGCCGGGGCGCCGTCTGGTCCATCGCGGTGCCCGAGCGCGAGCTGGACTCCAACCTGATCCGACTGCCCGCCGGGGAGGAGATCCCCGCCCACATCGGCGCCGAGGTGGACACGCTCGTGCACGTGGTGCGCGGCGAGGGCGTGCTCACGACGGAGGACGGCGAGGAGCCGCTGCGTGCCGGGGACGTCGCGCTGCTGCCCCGCCGCACGGTGCGCGGGTTCCGGGCGGGGGAGGACGGACTGGAGTACCTCACCGTGCACCGGCGCCGCCGGTCGCTGACGATCCAGGGGCCGCGAGACTGAGCGCGATGCAGCGGACACCCGCGTCCGGACGTGTCGCCGCAGTGGCGCGCGGCGCTGTTCGACGTGAAGGAGCAGATCAGAAGGGTGGCGGATGCTCGTAGGGAGAACTGCCGGGCTCCTCATCTCGCGCAGCCGGCTCGCCCAGGGCGGGAGGCCCCTTCGGGATGGGCGATCTCGGCGGAGGTGGCGGCGGAGAAGGTGGTGTCTGAGCCGGCGGCGGCGACGGCCGCGTTCGTCGTTCGACGAAGGCCCGCCAGGCGCGGTCGAGGTCCTCGACGGCGAGTCGTGTGCCGAGGTCGATGTCGTCGGCCGTGATGACCTGCTCGCCGCGGGTGCCGATCCGCCAGCGGGTGCGTCCCGGGCCGCGTCCCTCACCGTGCTCCGGCCCGCTGGCCGGGCCGGGGAGCCTGGTCGGGTCGAGATCGCCGGCGGTCTTCGCCTGATGGTGCTGCCAGCACAGCAGGTGGAGGTTCTCGAGCTCGGTGCGACCACCTCGGGTGGGGTCGGCGTGGACGAACTCCTCGATGTGGTCGGCCTCGGAGGCCCAGGAGACCGGCCGCGTGCAGCCGGGGACCGCACAGGTCGAGCTGCGCAGGCGGAGATGCTCGAGCATGGCCTGCGTCGGCGGATAGCGGTCCGGGGGCAGCGGCAGGAACGCTCCCGTGCACGCATCGGTGAGGATCCGGTACCAGACGCTCTCGCCGCCGGCGATCTCCCGCGCGACCGCGGGAGGGAGCGGGATCGTGCCCTCGAGCATGCCGGGGGCGTCGGAGAGGCCCAGCAGGGTGAACACCGGCACGGTGACGTTCAGGCGGAAGCGCGGCGCGGGCACGCGCACGCCGTCGGTGTCGAACTCGGCGTTCAGCATCAGGTCGTAGCGGAGCCGGTCGAGCGGCACGGGGCGCCGGGTCGCGCTTGCGATGCCGTCGAGGTCATAGGGGATCTCGGTCCCCTCCCGCAGGGCGCTGCGCTGGGCGGCCTGGATCGCATGCGCGGTCTCGTCCAGACGCTTCCAGAACGCGAGGACCTCGGGGATCGGCCCGCGCAGCGACGCCGCTCCGGTCCCGGCGCGCCCGTCAGGGGCGAGCTCGACCTCGCGCGGCAGAGCCTCCTCCGGAGCTGACGGGTCCTGCTCGCGCTCGGCGAGCAGCCTCACCAGGGCGCGCAGCAGGGTGAGGAAGCGCTCGACGGGGATGTCGGCGGGCCAGGCGGTGAGCGCCGCATCCAGCAGCCTCCGGGACTCATCGCCGAGATCCTCCGACTCGCGCAGCACCTTCTGGAACCACCAGCTGGGCAGCGCACCCGCCTCCAGGCGTGCGAGCGTGCGCGGCGGCTGGTCCACCGCGCGGTGCGCCGCCAGGAGCTCCCGGTGCGCGACGCCGTGCGTCACCCGCAGCGCCATCGCGGCGCGGAGGGTGTCCACGTCGTCCCCGCAGTCCCCGCCCTCGGACTCGATCAGCGCGGCGAGGGCGCGGAGGCGCGCGGCCAGAGCGCGGGCGCTCGCCGTCTCGGCGTCCCAGACCCGCTGGGCCGCCTCGCCGAGCAGCGTGTCCTCCTCGCAGCCGGAGCGTGCGGGGAAGTCCTCCCGCGTGCGCGCCGCGCGAGCCCGGACGACGCGCAGGCGGGAGGGGAGGGAGTCGAGGAAGGCGAGGGCAGCAGGGTCGAGGGCTGTGCCGTCGATGTCGTCGTCGCCGGCGCTCGCCGGTGTGCTCGTCGCGCTGCTCATGTCCCCACCTCCTCCGACGGCCTGGAATATCTCGAGAATACGGCGTCGGTGTGACAGAAGAAAGGTGTGTGGATGAGTTTCGGATGTTTCCCGGGGGTATCCACAGAATGGTGTGTGCGGGGTGTGGACAAGTGAGATGTGGGGAGGGGAGGTCGCGCGCGGGGAGGGGGGTCGGGGGCGTCATCCACATTCTGAGCTGGGAGTGCGTCGTCCGTCGGGGGTGGGGTGTAGGGCGTGTCGTGTGGGGTGTGGATCGAGTCTTCTTGTTGTTCCTTCAGTGTGCATTAGGCGGAATCGCTCTCGAGGTCCCATTGTAAAATGCACTCGATCCCTTTCGGGGAATAGTTGTCGAGTGGCGCGGGAAGGTGCCCCGCGATATTGCGCGGCCTCTCGTCGGGTCGCGCGCAACGGCCCCCGCTTGCGCATCTTCCCGCCCTCCGTTCTCGTGTCCTCCCGTCGTCCACCCGCCGCGGCGCACCCCGCAGTTCGCGCGTCCTCCCCGCGACCAGGCAGACTGGGGGCATGGCTGACCCACAGGATCCCCGCGTCGCGGTATATCTCGATTTCGACAACATCGTCATGTCCTGGTACGACCGGGTGCACGGACGGCAGGCGTACAGCCGCGACCGCCACCGCATCGCGGAGGACCCCACCGAGCCCGAGATCGCCGAGCGGCTCGCGAAGGCGACCGTCGACGTCGGCGCCGTGATCGACTTCGCCGCCTCCTTCGGGTCCCTCACCCTCACCCGCGCCTACGCGGACTGGTCCTCGCCGGTCAACGCCGTCTACCGCAGCCAGCTCGTGGCCCGTGCCGTCGACCTCGTCCAGCTGTTCCCCGCCGCGGCCTACGCCAAGAACGGCGCCGACATCCGCCTCGCCGTCGACACCGTCGAAGACCTCTACCTCCTGCCCGACCTCACCCACGTCGTGATCGTCGCCGGGGACTCCGACTACGTCCCCCTCGCCCAGCGCTGCCGCCGCCTCGGCCGCTACGTGATCGCGCTCGGCGTCGCCGGCTCCACCGCGAAGTCCCTCGCCGCCGCCTGCGACGAGTTCGAGTCCTACGAGAACCTCCCCGGCGTCGAGCGGCCCTCCGCTCCCGCACGCTCCCGCTCCCGGCGCCTCGGCGGCGGGGACGAGGAGGGACGCGGGACCTCGCGCTCCCGCAGTCGGCGCGGCCAGGGCGGCGCCGACAGCACGGGCGGCACCGACGGCGCAGAGAGCACCGACAACACCGAGAGCTCCACCAGCACCGAGAGCACCGAGAACAGCGGCGGCTCCGGCTCGCGCCGCGGCGGCCGCGGCCGGCACAGCGGCGTCGACAGCAGCGCGAGCACCGCCTCGCAGGAGATCGAGGACCGCCTCGACGACACGCTCGAGGACGAGGGCGAGGAGGACCCCCGCGAGTCGGCCACCCGCCTGCTCGAGCGCGCCCTCCAGCTCGGTGGCCGCGGCGACAGCGAATGGCTGCACAGCTCGGCCGTGAAGTCCCACATGCGCCGCATGGACCCCTCCTTCAGCGAGAAGGCCCTCGGCTACCGCTCCTTCTCCGAGTTCCTCAAGGCGAACTCCGACATCGCCGTGCTCGAGGAGACCGGGCACGAGCGCCTCGTGCGCGCCAAGGACTGACGGGGGCCGGCGCGCCATGACGACCCTGCTCTCCGACGCCCTGGCCGGACGCACCGTCATCACCGCAGTGGACCGGCGCTCCGAGGAGCTCGCCGCCGCCCTCGAACGGCACGGCGCCCGCGTCGTGCCCGCCGCCGCGATGTCCACGATCCCGCATGTCGACGACGAGACGCTGCTCGAGCGCACCCGAGCTCTGGTCGCCGCGCCGCCGGACGCGACGGTCGTCCTCACCGGCGTCGGGATGCGCGGCTGGCTCGAGGCGGCCGACGCCGCCGGGCTCGGCGAGGACCTCCGCGCCGCCCTCGGCGCCTCCCGCATCCACTCCCGGGGCACCAAGGCCCACGGCGCGGTGCGCGGGGCGGGGCTGGACAGCGTCTTCGTCGCGGCCTCGGAGACCGTGGCAGAGCTCGGCGAGGAGCTGCTGCGCGCGGGGGTGGACGGTCTGCGGATCGCCGTCCAGCACCACGGCTCCGGCGACGACGGGCTCGACGAGCTGCTCACCGCGCACGGCGCCGAGGTGGTCAGCCTGACCGTCTACCGCTGGGGGCCGCCGTCGGATCCCGCCGCGCTCACCCGCGCGGCCCGGCTCGCCGGCGCCGGAGGGGCCGACGCCGTGCTGTTCACCTCCGCGCCCGGTGCGACCGGCTGGCTCGACGCCGCCGCACGGGCCGGGACCCTGGAGGCGGTGCGGGAGCGCGCCCGGGCGGGGGCGCTGGTGCTCGCGAGCGTCGGCCCCGTGACCTCCGCGGCGCTGACCGCCCGTGACCTGCCCGTCCTGGAGGCGGAGCGGGCGCGAATGGGCTCCCTCGTGCGCACCGTCGTGCAGCACTTCGCCGAACTCTCCTGACAGCAGGAGGCGGGGAGAGGAATACTGGGGCGCCCGGGACAAGGAGGTCATCCGATGAACATGTTCCTGTGGATCCTCGCCGTCGCTCTCGCCGCGGTCTTCGTGGCCAGCGGCGCGATGAAGCTCCTCGCACCGCGCGAGCAGCAGCTCGAGAAGACCCCCTACGCCGAGGACTTCCCCCACAGCGTCATCCGGGGGATCGGCGCCCTGGAGATCTTCGGCGCGCTCGGCCTCGTCGTCCCCGCCCTCACCGGCATCGCCACGATCCTGGTGCCGCTGGCGGCCGCGGGCCTCGCGATCACCATGGTCTTCGCCGCGCTCGTGCACGCCCGGCGCGGCGACCCGTTCCGCGCCATGCTCCCCTCGATGCTCCTGGCGCTCGGTTCGGTGGTGGTGGCCTGGTCGCGCTTCGGCCCCTACCCGCTGTGAGTCACTACCCGCTGTGAGCTGAGCCCGTCCGGCGCCTCGCCCGCAGCAGCGCCCGCAGCGCGAGCCCGACCAGCAGCGCCCAGAACGCCGCGCTGATCCCCGCCACCGCGATGCCCGAGGCGGCGATCAGCACCGTCACCCCGGCGGGGAGCTGCTCCTCGGGCTCCGCGAGCGCGGAGCGCAGCGAGGCCACGAAGGTGCCCAGCAGCGCGAGCCCCGCCACCGCCGGGATCACACCCTGCGGGGCGAGCGCGATCAGCTGCGCGAAGGCGGTCGCGCCGAGACCGCACAGCACCAGCATCACGCCCGAGGCGGTCGAGGCGATCCAGCGCCGCTCCCGGTCCTCTCCGGCCTCCGGCCCGGCCGCCAGGGCAGCCGTGATCGCCGCGAGGTTCACGCCGTGCCCGCCGAGCGGCGCGCCGATCATCGTGCCGAGACCGGTGGTCACCATCGACGCCCGCCACGGCACCTCGTATCCGAGGCTCCGCATCACCGCCACGCCCGGCACGTTCTGCGACGCCATCGTCACCAGGTACAGCGGGAGCGCGACCCCCACGACCGCGCCGACGGTCAACGTCGGGACGGTGAGCTCCACCGCCGGGAGCAGCGAGGGAGCGGCCGACGGGGAGGGTGCCGCTGTCAGGGACACGACGATCACGACGCTCGCGGCGAGGAACGCGAGCGGGGAGGCCCAGCGCGGTGAGAGCCGCTGCGCGAGCGCCCACACCACGATCACCGGCGCCACCGCGAGCGGATTCGCGGCCACGCCGAGCACCGGGCCCAGGCACAGCTGGAAGAGCACCCCGGCGAGCATCGACTGCGCGATCGGGGTCGGGATCCGGGCCATCAGGGCGCCGAGCGCGGGCACCAGCCCCGTCAGCACGATCAGCACGCCGACCAGCACGAACGCACCGACCGCGGCGGGCCAGCCGCCGTCCACCGCGCCCGTCGCCGCGAGCAGCGCCGCGCCCGGGGTGGACCAGGCCACCGTGATCGGCAGGCGGGTGCGCAGGGAGAGCAGCATCGAGCACAGCCCCATCAGCACGCTCACCGCGAGCAGTCCGCTCGCCGCCTGCGCGGGCGAGGCGCCGACTCCCTCGAGACCCGCGAGGACGACGACGAAGGAGCTCGTGAACGCGACGAGACCGGAGATGATCCCGGCCGAGACGGGGCGCAGCATGAGCGCAGACCAGGCGGCGGGCGGGGTTGCCCGCGCTGCGGTTCGCGGGGAGGATCCCAGGGTGGCTCCCACCGACGTCGTCTCCTGGCTCCTCGACACCGACCCCGCCCTGCGTTGGCAGGTCGAGCGCGATCTGCTGGACCAGCCGCCCGAGGTGTGGGAGACGACCCGCGCCCGCATCCCCCACGAGGGCTTCGGGGCGCGGCTGCTGGACCACCAGGACCCGGAGACCGGGCTGTGGGCCGGGGGCGCATTCTTCCCCGCCGGGTTCTTCGACGACCCCGAGAACCTCGAGCTGCCCGGCCAGCCCTGGACCGCGACCACCTGGTCCCTCACCACGCTGCGCGAATGGGGCATGGACCCCGCGCCGCTCATCGAGCGCGGCACCGCCGCGAAGCTCGCCGAGCACGCGCACTGGGAGCACGACCCCTCCCTGCCCTACTGGGGCGGCGAGGCGGACTGCTGCATCAACGCGATGACGCTGGCCAACGGGCTCTGGCTCGGCGCCGACGTCTCCGCCCTGCCCCGCTGGTTCCTCGCCCACCGCATGGACGAGGGCGGCTGGAACTGCGAGTGGGAGGACGGCTCGACGCGCGCGAGCTTCCACTCGACCCTGAACGTGCTGCGCGCCCTGCACGTGCACGAGCAGGCCACCGGCGGCTCGCCCGTGCTGCGCGCCGCGAGGGGCGAGGCGGAGGAGTACCTCCTGCAGCGGCGCCTGATGCGCCGGGAGAGCACCGGGGAGATCGTCGGCCCCTGGGTGGAGCACTTCCTGTACCCGCCGCGGCACATCTACTCCGCGCTGCGGGCGCTCGACCACTTCCGCGAGCGGGATCTGCGCGATCCGCGGATGGCCGACGCCGCCCGGTCCGTCCTCGACGCGCAGCAGGAGGACGGCACCTGGCTCCAGCAGCATCGCCTGCCCGGTGCGGTCTGGTTCGAGGTCGACGTCCCGGTGGGGGAGTCCTCCCCGTGGCTGACGCTGCAGGCGCTGCGGGTGCTGCGCTGGTGGGGCGAGGGCTGAGCCGACCGCCCGATCGGGCAGCGTCGCAGATCACAGTTCGATCGCCGTGAGCGCTCTGCGGGCGAACCCGCCGCGGCCGCCCCTGGGGGAGGGGTACTGTGCGGGCCACCCCTGTGCGGGTGCGCTGGATCACATCCCCGCCCGTCCCCTGCACGGCATCACCACCTCTGATGCCGACCGGCCTCCTGGAGGACCGCGCAGGAATGGGGGAGCGGGCGCGCGGAGAGCTGAGGAGGAGGGCCGGGCGAGTTCACCCGACGCTCAGGCCCGCGTCCCGGAGCCGGGGAAAGGACGTGATGCCGGAGGGGTTCCACCTACGGCCTCGGCGGCGCCGAGGACCACCGCCTGCGCGGCGCCCGCGTGTTCCACCTCGATGAGAGCGTCGAGGGGCTCTACGCCGGGACCGAGCTGCGCCACGCGGCGGACTACGGCATCGACCTCACCGCCGGCACCCAGCCGGGCGAGCCGGCGGAGTTCCCGACCGGGGTCAGCTGAGCCTCAGCTCCAGGTGACGGGCAGCTCCGGATCGGCCATGTCGACGTGCGGGATGCCCATGCCGCCGCCCAGCCACATCTCGCACCGGCCCTTCTGGCCGTCCTTGGTGCACTCGATGGTGGTCTCGACCGCACCGACGGAGGTGCCCTCGACGTAGGTCGGCTCGTCGGAGGAGGGAGTCGCCTCCATGGTGTCGATCGTGCGCTGCGTGTCCTCCGAGATGGTGCGCTCCACGGTGTCCTCGACCATGGTCCAGCCGTCATCGCTCGTCGTCGGCACCGGGCTCATCGCGCAGCCGGCCTCGAGGGTGGTCTGCTCGAGGCAGGCCTGCACCGCTTCGTCCACCGCGCCGCGGAAGGCCGTCTGCCCCTCCTCGGTGAGCGTCGCCTCCGGCCACTCGAGGGAGGTGGCCAGCTCGCCGACGAGCAGCGGATCGGTCGAGCTCAGCGCGAAGTGCTCGGCCCCGAGGGCGACCTCGTAGCCGCCGGGCATCAGAGCGATGGGCTCGCCCGCAGTCACCTCGGCGCCGTTGACCGTCAGCCCCAGGCCGTCGAGGCCGTCCGGGACCTGGGCCATCGTGTGGCCGCCGGTCAGCTCCATCACGCCGTCGTCGTCGTAGTCGTGCACGCGATACGTGTCGGAGACGGTCTGGTCGCCGACCGTGAAGGTCACCGGCACCTCGCCCTCCGCGAGGCCGCCGTCGTCGATGACCGGAGCGCCGACCTCGACCCCGGTGATCGGCGCGGCCTCGAGGGCGGCGGTGTACGCCTCGACGGGCAGCGGCGCGGCGCCCATGTCCTCGTTCACCGGGTTCAGCTCCAGGGCGGTCTCCGCGTCACCCGCGGCCAGGGCGTCGAAATAGTCCGCGACCAGCGCGGTGGCCTGCTCCTCCGGGGGGAGGTCCGCCGCGCCGGTCTCCCCGCCGCCGCCCCCGGAGCCGCCGCCGCGCACCGCGAGGACGATGATCAGCGCGATCACGACCACGATCACCAGCAGGCAGCCGCCCCCGGAGAGCACGCCCGCGATGACCAGGTTCTTGCGGGCGGAGGACTGCGAGACGGGCCCCGCCGGCGGCGGGGTGAAGTGATGGGGGCCCTGCGGCCCTCCCTGGGCAGGGCCCTGGGGCGGCGGCGTCGGTGCGGTCATGGCGGTTCCCCCGGAGTCGTTCGTGGACGTGTGTCCACAGGGTAGTCGGGGCGGTGCTCAGCCGGCGTCGGCGCCCGAGAGCGCCTCGAGGACGTCCTCTCCGTACTCGGCGAGCTTCTTCGCGCCCACCCCGCTGACCGTGCCGAGCTGCTGGACGGACTGCGGGGACGTCTCCACGATCCCGACGAGGGTCGCGTCGGAGAAGACCATGTAGGGCGGGATCTGCTTCTCCTTCGCGACCGAGGTGCGCCAGGCGCGCAGCGCCTCGAAGCGCTCCCGCTGGGCGGGTTCGAGGGTCTCGGCGGCGCGGGAGGCGCCGCCGGCGCGTCGGCCGCCGCCGCGCGCACCGC
>NZ_JAKJJW010000052.1:0-15910 GCF_025669985.1 Brachybacterium atlanticum
ACCGCACGGGCGCTGCCTCCGGCGCGGGCCCGGTGCCCGCTGGGGCGGCGGGGCCCGCCCGGACGCGGGGAGCGGGGCGGCTGCTGGTCGCTCACAGCGGTCTCCTTCCCGGCCGGGACCCTGCCCCGGCGGTCTGCGGCAGATCGGATCCGGGCATGGGGAGAGTGCTCGGTGGGGTGCTCCGGGCCTGCGGCGCTCGCCAGAGTAGCGGGCGCGGCGTCCGACTCGCCCGAGGGGCGCGGGGGAGCGGGTCAGGATTCGGAGAACCTCCCGAGAACCTTCACAGCTCCGTCCCCGAGCCGTCGCGGAGGGGAGGCGGCGCCTCCGTACACTGGGGTCGCGCCGCGCAGGCGGCACGGAACCCCCAGCAGGAGGCGCAGTGAGCGACACCGCACCCGCGGACGAGACCCGTCAGACCGCCGGCCGGCCCGTCCACGTCGAGGGCGCCGCCCATCCCGAGGCGCTCAGCGAGCGCGTCGTCGCCGTGGTCGTCACCTACAACCGCGAGCAGCTGCTCGCCCAGTGCCTCGACGGCCTCGCCGCGCAGGACCGCCGGCCCGATGCGGTCGTCGTGATCGACAACGCCTCCACCGACGCCAGCGGTCGGGTGGCCGACGAGCACCCGCTCGGCGCCGACGTGGTCCACCTGCACCGCAACGTCGGCGGGGCGGGCGGCTTCGCCGCCGGGATCGCCCGCGCGCTCGTGCGCCACGACGCGGACTGGGTGTGGGTGATGGACGACGACACGGTGCCGCGGCCGGGCGCCCTCGCCGCGCTGCTGGACGCCCTCGGCAGCTCGCCGGTGCGGCTGAGCGTGCTGAGCTCCCGCGCGGTGTGGACCGACGGCCGCGACCACCCGATGAACACCCAGCGCACCCGCCTCGGCGCGAGCGCCCGCGAGAAGCGCGACGCCGCCCGTGCCGGCGGCCGCCCCATCCGCACCGCCAGCTACGTCTCCGCACTGCTGAACGGTCAGGACGTGCGTCGTCTCGGCCTGCCCCACGCGGACTACTTCATCTGGTCCGACGACTTCGAGCACACCGGGCGCCTGCTGCGCCACGGCCGCGGCCTGCAGGTGCCGTCCTCCGTCGTCGAGCACCGCACCGCCGGCTTCGGCAATGCGCAGACGAGCCCCGGCAGCCGCTTCTACTACGACGTGCGCAACCGCCTGTGGGCGCTGCTGCGCACCGACTCCTTCAGCCCCCTCGAGCGGGTGCTGCACGGCGGGCGCACCGCGTTCGGCTGGCTCGGCGTGCTGGCCCGCCACCGCGGCGACGTGGCCGGGGTGGGCCTGCGCGGCGTGCTCGCGGCGCTGCGTCGCGGCCCCCGCCCCTCCGCGGCGGTGCTCGCCGCGGACGGCGAGGCCGCAGCGGATATCCGCGCGATCGAACGGGCGGCCGGCCGGTGACCGATCCCGCGCAGCCCGCCGTGACCGCCGGCGACCGAGGGACCGACATGCCCGTCGGCGACGCGCGGGGCGACGGGCCCGTCGACCGGACTGCCGACGATCGCCCGGCCCGTCCCGCCGGGCGCCCCGAGCGCGCCGAGCCCTTCGCGGTGCTCATGCCGCTGTGGGGGAAGGACCGGGCCGAGCGGGTCGAGCAGGCCGTCGTCTCCGCCACCGAGGGGCAGCAGCTCCGCCCCGACCTGCTCATCCTCACGGTCGACGGCCCTCTCACGGCAGAGCTCGAGGAGCTGGTGAAGCGTGTCGAGGCCGGTGCCCACGGCCCCGCGACCGTGCTGCGCCACAGCGCCCATCGCGGCGTCGCGGCCGCGCTCCAGGACGGCCTCGAGACCTCCCCGTACGAGCTCGTCGCCCGGGCCGACGCCGACGACCTGTGCCGCCCCGAGCGCTTCGCCCTCCAGATCCCGCGGATGCAGGCCGAGGGCCTTGACCTGCTGGGCGGGGCGATGCGCGAGTTCAGCGAGCGCATCGCCCCCGGCGAGGGACCGCTGCGCACACGCCCCCTGACCCACGCCGAGATCACCGCCTATCTCCCGCGGCACAGCCCCTTCCACCACCCCACGATGGTGCTGCGCCGCTCCACGGTGCTCGCCGTCGGCGGCTACCGCGACCTGCCGCTGCTGGAGGACTACTGGCTCTGGGAGCGGATGATGCTGGGTGGGGCGCGGATGGCGAACCTCCCGGACGTGCTCGTGGACTACCGCGTGGACGAGCACCTCTTCGCCCGTCGCGGCGGGTGGCGGCTCTTCGCGAGCGACCTGCGCCTGCAGCGCCGCTTCGTGATGGACCGCGTGACCACCCCCACCGGCTTCCTGCGCAACGTGGGGGAGCGGGGCGTCTACCGCCTCGCCCCGGGATGGGCGCGGCGCCTGGCCTACCGGCGCTTCGTCGAGCACGACGGTCGCACCGCATGACCACTGTTACACGATCCGGCGCGCCGAGGCGGGGAGCTGTCCCCCGGTCGCGCCTCCGCTACTGTGATCGAGTCCCCGGCGGAGAACCCGCCAGCATCGAAAGGACCCCCTGTGTCGACTCCTGACCTCCTGATCGTCGGCTCCGGCCTGTTCGGACTGACCATCGCCGAGCGCGCGGTCGCCGAGCACGGCGCCAAGGTGACGATCATCGACCGCCGCTCCCATATCGGCGGCAACGCCTACTCCGAGGCCGATCCGGTCACCGGCATCGAGGTCCACAAGTACGGGGCCCACCTCTTCCACACCTCGAACGACCGGGTGTGGGAGTACGTCAACCGCTTCACGAGCTTCACCGGCTACCAGCACAAGGTGTACACGACCCATCAGGGTGTGGTGTACCCGATGCCGATCAACCTCGGCACCGTCAACCAGTTCTTCCAGGCCGCCTACACGCCCGACGAGGCGCGCGCCCTGATCGCCGAGCAGGCCGGGGAGTTCGCCGGCAAGGACCCCGAGAACCTCAACGACAAGGGCATCTCGCTGATCGGTCGCCCGCTCTACGAGGCGTTCATCAAGAACTACACCGGCAAGCAGTGGCAGACCGACCCCAAGGACCTGCCCGCCTCGATCATCTCCCGCCTCCCGGTGCGGTACACGTACGACAACCGCTACTTCAACGACACCCACGAGGGCCTGCCGGCCCAGGGCTACACCGCGTGGCTCGAGCGGATGGCGGACCACCCGGACATCGAGGTGCTCCTGGACACGGACTACTTCGACACCTCCCAGCCGCTGAACCGCGACGCCGTGCGCGGGAACATCCCCGTGGTCTACACCGGCCCGGTGGACCGCTACTTCGACCACGAGCTCGGCGAGCTCGGCTGGCGCACCATCGACCTGGAGACCGAGCACCTGGAGGTCGGCGACTTCCAGGGCACCTCCGTCATGAACTACGCCGATGCCGAGGTGCCCTACACTCGCATCATCGAGCCGCGCCACTTCCACCCCGAGCGCGACTACACCAAGGACGCGACGGTCATCCAGCGCGAGTACTCCCGCTTCGCGGAGTCCGGGGACGAGCCGTACTACCCGATCAGCTCCGGCGCGGATCGCGAGCGCCTGCTCGAGTACCGCAAGCGCGCCGACGCCGAGCCCCGCACCCTGTTCGGCGGGCGGCTGGGCACCTACCAGTACCTCGACATGCACATGGCCATCGGCTCCGCCCTGTCCATGGCCGACAACAAGCTGCCCGACCTTCTTCGCGGCTGACCCCGCGGACGACGAGGAGTTCCACGACGTGAGCACCACCCCCAGCGCGATCCGGAGCGATGCCGCGGACCAGGCGCCGCAGCGAGTCCTTCAGCGGCTGATCATGCCGCTCTCGCCCGCCCCGGACGTCATCCCCCTGTACCTGGAGTCCCACGCGGCGCGCTCGGGCGCCCACACCGCCGCCTTCGGGCTCGGCAGCGCCCCGGTGGAGTCCCACGAGGACTCCTCCGCGAACGCCGCCCCGGCCCCGACCACCGGGCAGCCGAAGATCGACGAGCTCAGCGCCCGGTTCGGCCTGTACGTGCCCGAGCAGTCGCTGCGCTCCTTCGGCACCTACTTCAACGCCTTCCCGGCCAGCTACTGGCGGCGCTGGACCCCGGTGCGCGAGGTGACGCTGTCGGTCTCCACCCGCGGCTCCGGCCAGATCATCGTCTACCGCTCCAACGCCCGCGGCGCCATCCAGCGCCAGGACATGGTCTCGGTCCAGACGGAGGGCACCTCCCGCTTCACGCTCCCGCTGACCGCCTTCGGCGACGGCGGCTGGTACTGGTTCGACGTCATCACCGGGGAGCAGCCGCTGACGATCCTCGGCGCGGAGTGGACGGCCGACGCCTCCGCCGCCCGCACCGAGGGCACCTTCTCCATCGCCATGACGACGATGAACAAGGTCTCCTACGTCCTCGACAACATCTCGCTGATCAGCAAGGATCCCGATCTGCGCGAGAAGCTCGACGTCATGTACGTGGTGGACCAGGGCTCGGACCGGCTGCGCGACCACGCCGAGCTCACCCCGCTGCAGGAGGCGATGGGCGACCAGCTGCGGATCATCGAGCAGGGGAACATCGGCGGCTCCGGCGGGTTCTCCCGCGGCATGTACGAGGCCTCCACCAACGGCTCCTCCACCTACGTGATCAACAGCGACGACGACCTCGACATCGAGCCCGAGTCGCTGCTGCGCATGCTCACCTTCGCGGACTTCACCCGCACCCCGATGCTGGTGGGCGCGCACATGTTCGACCTGAACAACCGCTCCGTGCTGCACGCCTTCGGAGAGAGCGTGGACCCGTGGGCGATCCAGCCCAAAGTCACGATCCCGGAGAGCACCATCGGCCACGACTTCGCCGCCGGCCCGCTGCGCTCGACCCCGTGGCTGCACCGTCGCGCGGACGTGGACTACAACGGCTGGTGGACGTGCCTGATCCCCACGGAGACCGTGCGGGAGATCGGGCTCAGCCTGCCGGTGTTCATCAAGTGGGACGACGCCGAGTACGGGCTGCGCGCGAAGAAGGCCGGCTACCCGACCGTGTCCCTGCCCGGCGCCGCGGTCTGGCACATCACCTGGACCGACAAGAACGACGCGCTGGACTGGCAGATCTACTTCCACGAGCGCAACCGCATCATCACCGCGCTGCTGCACTCCGGCTACGAGCGGGGCGGCCGCGTGCTCACCGAGTCCCAGGGCATCGACGTCAAGCACCTGCTCTCCATGCAGTACTACACGCAGGCCGCGCGTCTGTACGCCCAGGCGGACGTGCTGCGCGGCCCCGGCGTGCTCCACGACGAGATCGGCACCAAGCTGCCCGAGCTGCGGCAGATGGCGCAGGAGCACGACGACTCCGTCACGCGCCCGGACGCGGACTCGTTCCCGGACGTGCAGGTCTCGAAGCCGCCGCACAAGGGCCGCGCCTTCTCCGCGCCGCACCGTGCGCTGCTGCCCGCCTGGACCGTGAAGGCCATGGGCCGCCAGCTGCTCGCGCAGCCGACGGAGAAGGCGCGTCGCCACCCGCAGGCGCTCGTCGCCCACCAGGACGCGAAGTGGTGGACCCTCAGCCACTACGACAGCGCCGTCGTCTCCAATGCCGAGGGCACCAAGGTGGCCTGGTACAAGCGCCGGCCCGAGCAGGTGCGCACGATGCTCGCCCGCTCCGCCCGCACCCACCTGGACCTCTACCGCCAGTGGAATCGCCTGCGGGACGAGTACCGCGCCGCGGCCGACGAGATCACGTCCTTCCCCGCCTGGGAGCGCACCTTCGCGGCGAACCCCGCCCCGGTGCGCCCGGGGATCGACGACCGTGACGCGGCCGAGGAGTCCTCCGAGCGCCCCGACGCGCCGTCCGAGAGCACCTCCGCGTGACGGCGACGTCCGGCGGCCGGCTGCGCCGGGTCCCGACCGCCGCCGAGCAGGCCGAGGGCTGGCGCGCCCCGGGGCAGGACGCCGGCTGGCTGAACCCGTTCCTGGAGCGGTTCCTGCTGAAGCTGCTGGTGCGCAAGGAGCTGCGGGTCCGCTACCGCGGCAGCGTGCTCGGCATGGTCTGGAGCTACGTCAAGCCGGCCGTGCAGTTCATGGTCTTCTACCTGGCCATGGGCGTGTTCCTCGAGCTGAACAAGGGCACGCCGGCCTACGCGGTCTACCTCTTCAGCGGGATCGTCGTGGTGAATCTGTTCGGCGAGGTGTTCGGCAACGCGACGCGCTCGATCACGGGCAACGCCGCGCTGGTCTCGAAGATCTACATGCCCAACCAGCTCTTCCCCTGGGCGAGCATGCTCGTCGCCCTGGTGCACTTCCTGCCCCAGCTGCTGGTGCTCGTGATCGGCGCGCTGGTCAACGGCTGGCTGCCCTCGCCCACGGCGGCGATCGCCTTCCTGCTGGGCATGCTCATCCTGCTGGTGTTCACCATGGGGCTGGGCATGCTCACCGCCGCGCTGAACGCCGCCTTCCGCGACGTGGAGAACTTCGTGGACCTCATCGTCATGGTCGCGACGTGGCTGTCCCCGGTGCTGTACCGCATCGACATGGTGCAGCGGCAGATCGACGGCACGATCTGGTGGTGGCTGTACCAGCTCAACCCGCTCACGATCGTGGTGCAGCTCTTCCACACCGCGTTCTGGCGCTACTCGAGCCCGGTCGTGGACGAGATCGCCTCCGGCGTCCCGGGCAGCGAGACCCTCGCGACGCCGGGCGAGCCCTTCGGCCTGTGGTGGGCCGGGCTGCTGATCGCCGCCGTGGTGTTCGTGCTCGGCACGATCGTCTTCGAGCGCTCCAAGCGGCGCTTCGCCCAGGAACTGTGAGAGGAGGGCCGCGATGAGCCCGAAGATCGAGGACGTCCCGCAGTCCGCGGCGGTCCCCACCGACCGGGAGATGGTGCGCATCGAGCACGTCTCCAAGCGCTTCTCCCTGCGCCACGACCGCTCCCTCAAGGAGCTGGTGTTCTCCGCCCTGCAGCGCAAGAAGCTCGCCGACACCTTCATGGCGCTGGATGACGTGGACCTCACCGTCCACGCCGGCGAGACCGTCGGGCTCATCGGCTTCAACGGCTCGGGCAAGTCGACCCTGCTCAAGACGATCTCCGGAGTGCTCTTCCCCGATGCCGGCCGGGTGCTGCTGCGCGGCCGCGTCGCCGGGCTGATCGAGGTGGGCGCCGGCTTCCACCCGGACCTCTCGGGACGCGAGAACGTGTTCCTCAACGGCGCGATCCTCGGCATGTCCCGGGAGCAGCTCGAGGAGCGCTTCGACGAGATCGTCGCGTTCAGCGAGATCGAGGAGTTCATCGACACGGAGGTGAAGTACTACAGCTCGGGCATGTTCCTGCGCCTGGCCTTCTCCGTCGCGGTGCACACCGACCCCGACATCTTCCTGGTCGACGAGATCCTCTCGGTGGGCGACGAGCCCTTCCAGAAGAAGTGCCTCGAGCGGATCCGCGAGCTGCAGGCCGCCGGTCGCACGATGATCGTCGTCTCCCACGAGCTCGAGATGCTCGAGCGGCTCTGCACCCGCATCGTGGTGATGCAGAAGGGGCGCACGATCTTCGACGGCGAGCCCGGCCGGGCCGTCGCCACCCTCCGCGCGAGCTGACCCGGCCGGCCCGGCCGCCACCGGGGCGGGGAGGGATCAGGCGCGGGCGGTGACGCGCTCCTCAGTGGCGCGATGGTCCGTCACCGAGGCGGCGGGGCCGACGACGCCGCCGCCCGCGGCCCAGGCCTCGAGCAGCCGCGGCACGACGCCCAGCCCGTCGTCTTCCACCAGCAGGCGCGGGGCGCGCTCGGAGCTCGCGGCGGGGGAGGGGCCGGACCAGTCCGGCAGGGGCACGGAGAGCCGGTCGGAGCTGCCGCGCACCTCAAGCACCCAGTCGCGCACCAGCGGCGGGAGCTCCCCGTCGTAGCGCGGCGCGAGGGAGACGGGCTGGACGGCCAGCACCTCGTCCGCGGAGCCCGCGAGGGCCGAGCCGGGCCGGTCGGTGACCACCACGCGGGGATCCTCGACGCGCTCGGGCAGGGCCTCCGCGGGCGCGTCCTCCGGCGCCGGATCCTCCGTCCCCTCCGGCGCGTCCTGCCCGGCCCTCGGCCCGTCCCCGGCGAGGCGGCGCGGCAGGGTGACGACCTCCCCGCCGAGGGACCAGGCCGCGAGGGCGAGCACGAGCCGCTTCCAGTGGGGCGGGAGATCCAGCACGACCACGTCACCCGGCTCGAGCGTGACCTCGTCGTGGAGGTGCCCGATCGCCTTGATGGCCCAGTTGGCGAGGACATGGCCGGAGAGCTCGATGCGGGAGGCCTCTCCGTGCCAGGCGAGCGCCGGCAGCGGACCCAGCGCCTCGAGCGGTGCCAGCAGGAGCGAGGTCGCGGTGGTCGATGCGGTGCTCATCGGGGGTCCTCCTCGGGGTCGGGGACGAGCCGCACGGGCACCTCGGGCAGGACCTCGCCGAGGGACTCGGCGCCGAGGGCGGTGCGGATCCGCTCGGCGAGAGTCGCGGCGTCGATCAGCGATGTCGTGGAGGCGTCCGCGCGCTCCACCACGATACGCACCCCGCCTGAAGCTTCCCGGACCGTCGTGGCGCTCGCCCGGTACGGGCCGTGCCCGGGGCGGGGGAGGGCGGCGACCTCGAGCGCCCGTGCGATCCGCTCGGCGGCGGGCTCGGGGGACATCCGTGCGACGGGCTCCTGCTCGGGGGCGAGACCGAGGGCGACCCACACCGACTCCAGGCTCGGGCGGCGGAACCAGTCCTCGCTCCCTGTGCGGGACAGCTCCCGGGCCGGCACGTCCGCGGCGGTCGCCCCGTCCGCGCCGCGCACCAGCGCGGCGGGGACGCCGCTGGCCTTGCCCTTGACGAGATCGGCGGCGGCGGCGAGCTCGTCGGCGAGGTTCCGCACCGTCACCGTCAGCGCCCGTCCGCCGGCGTCGGTCCCGCCGCGCAGGTCCTCGAGGGAGGCGACGCCGGCCGCACCGAGGGCGATGTCGGAGACGCCCACGCGCCAGATCCGGGAGGAGGTGTCGGTCAGGACCACGCCGAGCTCGAGCCCGAGTCGCGCGCGCAGGCCCGCGCGCAGCTCCCGCGCGCAGGCGTCGGGGTCCTCGGGCAGCAGCAGCGGCCCGTCGGGCGCGTTCGAGGAGTCCACCCCGGCGGCCGCCATGACCGGTCCCGAGGGGATCTGCACCACCGAGGTCACCACGCGGGTGTGCAGTCGCCGGGCGACCGTGCGCACGGCCGCTCGGGCGATCGCCGCGTCGCGCTCCTCGGGGGCGACGCACAGGCCGAGCGCCTTGGAGACGATCTTCGTCGAGACGCACAGCACGTCCCCCTCGCGCGGGCCGAGCGGGGAGAGCGCCTCGGCGAGCAGCGCCGGCAGGTCCGTGCCCTCGCGCACTTCGCCGAGCCCGGTCAGCGGGAGCACGGTCAGCGGGCCTGGGGCGGCGGGCGGGGTGGTGGGCACGAGGACCTCCCGGGGTGAGGCTCCGGCGGCGGGCGGAGGGAGTCGTGGATGGGGGACGGCGCGCTGACGGTGCCGTGATGTGCACGGCGACGCGCCGACCCCGCTTGACGCACCATAACTACACCGGTGTACTTTAGGGGCCGGAAGAGGCCTTCGCTGGTCATGACAGGTCAACACAGCAGTGGAAGGAGTGGTGGCCATGGACGAGGAACGAGTCGACGACGATGCGCGTGCAGAGCTGTCCCTGCTCGACCTCGCCGGGCAGGACTCCGACGATGCAGAGCTGAGCTGGCAGGAGCGCGCCCTGTGCGCGCAGACGGACCCGGAGGCGTTCTTCCCCGAGAAGGGCGGCTCGACCCGCGAGGCGAAGAAGGTGTGCATCTCCTGCGAGGTGCGTGCCGAGTGCCTCGAGTACGCGCTCGAGAACGATGAGCGATTCGGCATCTGGGGCGGTCTCTCCGAGCGCGAGCGACGCAAGCTCAAGCGCCGGGTGGTCTGACATCCTGACCCGGTGAACGAGCGCCATGTCACCGCGGTCGTCCTGCTGAGCGGGGCGACGACCGCGGGAACCCACGATGCGCTCCACGCAGCACTGACCACCCAGACCCGGCTCCCGGACCGGGTGGTCGTCGCCGCACCCTCCGATCTCGACGAGGACGTGCGCGCCGCGCTCGAGAGACTGACCGCCGCGGGGGAGGTGGACCGTCTCGTCGACATCCCCGCCCGCCCCGATCCCTCGCTCCCCGGCCGTGCGGCCGCCGTCGAGGAGGTCCTCGACGCTCTCGCCGCGCAGCACGAGCGCACCCTCGCCCCCGTCGACGCCCCGGCACCCGCCGCGCAGCCCTCCACGTATCGGGCCGGCCGTCGTGCCCGCGCCGTCGATGTCGCCGCCCTCGAGCGCGAGCGCACCCAGCGCGCGGAGGCGCTCGCCCTCGTGCCCGAGCGGCTGCGGGAGGAGGGCCCCCGCAGCGGGCGCCGCGCGGGCCGCGCCGAGGACGCCCCCGCGGAGAGCTGGCTGTGGTTCCTCGAGGACCCCGAGATCCCCTCCCTCGACGCTCTCGAGCGCGAGCTCGAGAGCGTCCGGCAGTCCCCGACCACCGCGGTCGTCGGGGCGAAGCGGGTGCGCCATGCCGAGCCGGGCGCCGACCTCCCGCCGACCGCCGAGTCCGCGGACGCCCTGGTCGACGTCGGCATCACCCTGACCCACGGCGGGCGCATCATCACCGGCGTGGACCCGGGCGAGATCGACCAGGGGCAGGCCGACTGGCGCCAGGACGTCCTCGCCGTGCCGCTGCCGGGCATGCTGATCCGTGAGCAGACGCTGCGCGAGCTCGGGGGCCTGGACCCCGACCTCCCCGCCCCCTGGGCGGAGATCGACCTGTGCCAGCGCGTGTGGCGCTCCGGGGAGCGGGTCGCGGTGCAGTCCGCCGCCCGGATCCTGCACCCCCATCCCACCCGGCCCGTCCTCGAGCGCCTCCAGGACCAGCGCACCGGACGCCTGCTCACGGTGCTCAAGCACCGCCCGCTCCTGCACGCCCTGCTCACCCTCCTGCTCCTCCCGCTCGAGACCCTCCTGCGGATGGCAGGGGCGCTCGCGGCGACCGCGCCGCGCACCGCGCTGATGGAGCTGCGCGCCGTCCTCGCCGCCCTGCCGCGGATGCGTCGCGTCCTCGGCCGCGGCGCCCGCGACCGTCGGCACGCCCGCGTGCCCCGGCGACGCCTCGCCCCGCTCTACCTCCCGCGCGGTGCGAGCCTGCGGCGCTGGCTCGACGACGTCGGCACCCGTCTCTTCGCCGACGACGACCGTCGCCGCCAGATCCGCCGCACCACCTGGGGCATCGCCGGGACCAGACACGGGCTGGACGACGCCGACTACGGCCGCCACATCGTGTGGACCGCGGTGGTGGTGCTCGGCGCCTCGATCCTGGGCCTGTTCTCGCTGCGGAGCCTGTTCGGCCGCGGAGAGCTCGCCGGCGCAAGTCTGCGCGCCGTGCCGGAGGCCGCCGCGGACCGCTGGGCTGCGGCCTGGTCGACCTGGGTCCCGGGCGGGCTCGGGGACCGGGGTCCCGGCGACCCGCTCGTGCGCCTGCTCGGGCACCTGCCCGGCAGCGGCTCCCTGCTCGTCGAAGTGCTGGTGTTCGCCGCGGTGCCGGCCGCGGCGGTCGCCGCCTGGTGGGCCTCCGGCGCGATCACCCGCGCGGTCGGCGCCCGCCTCGTGCTCGCCTGCGTGTGGGCGCTCGCCCCCTCGCTCCTGACCGCCCTCGCCGTCGGCGCGTGGCCCCTGCTGGCCGTGCACGTGGTGCTGCCGCTGCTGGCCCTCGCGATCGGCCGGGCGATCGGCCTGCCCCACAAGATCTCCCAGGCCTCCGTCTCCGCGGCCGCCGCGGGCGGTCTGCTGCTGCTGGTGATCGGGGCGGTGCACCCGGTGCTGGTGCTGCTCGTCGCGCCGGCCCTCGCCCTGGTCGCGATCGCCGCGCCCGGTCGGCGCCTGCGCCTGCTGTGGGTGCTGCTGCCCTCGCTCGCGCTCCACGCGCCCTACCTGCCCACCTATCTCGGCCATCCCCGCACCCTCCTGGCCGTCGCCGGCGTGCCCGCCACGGCGGGCGGGGCGAGCGCCCGGGACCTGCTGGGACTGTGGCCGGTCGCTCCCGACCTCGCCGCGCCGCTCGCCGGGATGCTCGGCGAGGGCGCCGCCGGACTCCTGGTGCTGCTGCCGGTCGCGCCGGTGGTGCTCGGCGCCCTGGTCTCCCCGCTGCTGCGCGGTGCGGCCGGCCGCGCGGGCCGGCTGAGCCTGCTCGCCGCCGCCGTCTGCGCGGTCGCCGTGCTGGCGGCCCGCTCCACGGGGACCTCCGTTGGCCAGGGGCAGGTGCTGACCCCGCCGCTGCACGCCCTGCTCAGCGCGGTACTGCTCTGCCTCGCTCTCGGCGCCGCGTCGACCTTCGACACCCTCGCCCGTCGTCAGGAGCCCGACTCGCGCCTCCGGCGCCTGCTCACCTCCGTGATCGGTGCCGTCACCGCCGCGGCCTGCCTGCTCACCGTCGTCGGCGGGATGGCGCTGCTTCCCCGCGCGCTGCAGATCGGGCGCGTGGAGGGCGGGGAGGTGCCCGCGGCCGCCGCCGACCAGGGCCGCACCGAGGCCCGCTCCCGGGTGCTGGTGCTGGACCAGGCCGAGGACGGCGCGGTCGCCGCCCGCCTCGTGGTCCACGGCGAGGACACCGTGATCCAGCACTCCGCCCTCGTCGACGCCCGCCACGTCGAGGCGGCGCTGTCCGGCGAGCCCGTCGACGGCGATCCCGCCTCCGCCGCGCTGCGCGAGGACGTGGCGGCGATGCTCTCCGGCGGCGCCCAGGACGGCACGGACCTCGCCCATCCCGCGATCGCGTACGTGGTGGTCCACGGGGACCGCGAGCGTCGGCCCGAGCTGATGAGCACCCTCGACAGCTCCCCGCTGCTCGAGAAGGTCACCGAGGGCTCCGAGGGCGCGACCTGGCGCGTGATCGACGCCCTGCCGCGCGCCGCCGTCACCGGCGGTGAGGAGCCGATCGCCCTGGACAGTGGGGTCGTGGACGCGCAGGGCGAGATCGCCCCCGCCGAGGAGGAGCGCCTGGTCGTGCTCTCGGAGCGGCACGACACGGACTGGCGCGCGAGCCTCGACGGCACCGAGCTCGCCGCGGTCGAGGTAGACGGCTGGGCGCAGGGCTTCACCGTCCCGGCCGGGGCCGGGGGCGAGCTCGAGATCCACCGCCACCAGCCCGCCCGACCGCTCTGGCAGCTGCTGCTGTACGGCGCGACCGCGGCCACCGCGCTGATCGCGATCCCCTGGCGGGTCCGCACCCGCACCGCGGAGGAGATGTATGGCTGAGCACGCTTCCGAGGCCGAGGCCGAGGCCCGCACCGGGACCGCCCGCGGGGCGGGACGGGCGCGCACCGCGCACGGTCGGCCCGCACGCCTGCTGCTGGGCGTCGCCGCGATCGTCCCCCTGCTGCTGGCCGGCGGGGCGCTCGCCCTCGCCCCGGACCGCGAGCCCGCCGCGGCCGAGCACGTACGGGCCGCGGCGAGCCCCGGCCCCCGCAGCCTCGCCTGCCACGGTCCGCTGCAGGTTCCCGACGAGGCGCTGCAGACGGGCGGCGACGCCGCGCTCGCGGTCACCCCGCCCACCCCGTCGGTCTCCCTGCGCACCGTCGCGGTAGAGCCCGCGTCCTCCGTCCTGTTCGGCGAGGTGAGCGGATCCAGCACCCGACAGGACGCCGAGGGCGCCGTGCCCGCCCCCGCGATCACGGCCGCGGACGCCGAGGGCGAGGAGCTGCCCGGCGAGGCCGCCTCGACGGATCTCGGGATCGCGGTGCAGACCCTGCGGCACGTGCGCACCGCACCCCACGTCACGGCGCAGACCTCCGAGAGCGGGCGTCCCGTCGCCGACGCCGTTCAGGGCACCTGGACCGCGTCCGGGGACTTCCGCTCCCTGTCCATGTCCCGCTGCGCGGAGCCGACCACCGAGGCGTCCTTCCTCGGCGTCTCGACGCAGACCGGGGACAGCTCCGTGCTCGTGCTCTCCAACCCCTCCGACCGCCCCGCGACCGCCTCGGTCCAGCTGCGCACCGCCGACGGTCCCGCGGCGATGGAGGGACGCAGCCAGGTCGTCGTCGCGCCGGGCGACGAGGAGCGGGTGCTGCTGGAGTCCGTGGTGCCGGAGGAGGACGCGGTCGGCGTGGACGTCTCCGTGCTCGGCGCGCCCCTGTCCCTGCACGTGCAGACCACCGAGCGGGACGGGCTGACCCCCGGCGGCGCCGAGATCCTCGACCCGCTGCCCGCCCCCGCGCAGGAGCTCGTCATGCCTGGCGTGGACGTCGCCGGGACCGCGCCCACCCTCGTGCTCTCGAACCCCTCGGGCTCCACCGTCACCGCGGACGTCGAGATCGTGGGCGCGGACGGCACCGCCTCAGGGGCAACGCCCGCGCAGATCGAGCTCCCCGCCGGCGCCGTCGTGCCCACCGCCCTCGAGGGCCTCGCCGACGGCACCTACGCGGTGCAGGTCTCCGCGGACGGCCCGCTCGACGCCGTCACGCGCAGCGCCCGCACCGGGAAGGACCTGCCCGGCGACACCGTCGGCGCGCCGGTGGACTTCACGCTCGTCGCCCCCGCACCGGCGCTGGGAACCCATGCGGTCAGCGCCCTGCCCGCGCAGGGCGCGACCGGCGCGCTCACCCTGACCGCGAGCGAGGACACGGAGGTCTCCGTGGTCCCGATCGGCGCCGACGGGGCGGCCGGGGAGCCGATCGCGGTGGAGCTCGCCGCAGGCGCGACCAGTACTCTCACCCACGAACAGCTCCGCCTCGGCGGGGAGGGCGCCGCGGCCCTGTCGATCGTGCCCGAGGTCCCGGGCGCGGTCCACGCGAGCTGGACGCAGCGCCAGTCCGACGGGGCGGGCGGCGTGCTGCTCTCCACGCTGCCGGTCCTGCCCGACGCGGGCGACGTCGACAGCGTCCCGGTCGTCCTCACCGACTGAGGGGCGCTCCCGGTCTCGAGACAGCCGCTCCGAGACAGCCGCTCCGAGACAGCCGCTCCGCGACAGCCGCTCCGCGGCTGCTGTGACGCGCCCGCCGTCCCGCGACAGCCGCGCGGAGCGCTCGGGCTGACTACCCGTCGATCGGTGCGCGCGCCGCGCCGCTCGTGCGGCGGCTCAGAGGTCCCAGGCCTCCGGGTCGACGTCCTCCGGCGCGATCGAGAGCAGCGAGCCGATCTGCTCGGACAGGACCTGCCGCACCAGCATCTCCAGCTCCGTCGCGGTCACGCACCGCGTCTCCAGCGGCCGACGGTAGACGATCACGCGCGGCGGGTGCTCGCGGGTGCCCGGCACCGCACGGCCCAGCACCACCTGGGCCTCCTCCCAGGGCGCCGGATCCGCCGACGGCACCTCCTCGACGAGCACCTGCAGGTGCGCGAGACGCCGGGGGAACCGCTCGGTGAGCGCGGCCCCCGCATCGGCGACGAGGTCGTCGAAGCGCTCCCTGCGTGTGCGATGGCCGGGCAGGTGCGGGGGGATGAGGTCCCAGCGCCGGCCGCGGCCGCGGCGGTCGCGGCGACGCGGGCCGAGCGGTCCTCGTGGGGCGGGGGCACGGCCGGGTTCGAGGTCCATGCCGTGCACTGTAGCCCCGCCTCCGCAGTGCCGGACCCCACTCTCCCCTCCCACGGGCGCGCCGCGCCCGCCGGGTCCGCGACCTGCGTACACTGCTGTGCGTGCCAGCTCGTGAATGCTCCCGGACCGCCTGCTCGCAGCCGGCAGTCAGCTCCCTGACCTTCGTGTACCAGGACTCGACCGCGGTGCTCGGCCCGCTCTCCCGGCTCAGCGAGCCCCATGCCTACGACCTCTGCCACGAGCATGCCGCCCGCATGACCCCGCCGCGCGGCTGGGAGCTGCTGCGGGTCGCTGGCGGCGAGGACGTCAGCGACGACCTCGTCGCCCTCGCCGATGCCGTGCGCCGCCCCGTCGCGCCGGCTCCCGGCCAGGGCCCGCACGGCCCGGTCGGCACCGCCGGCCCGGGCACCCTCGACGGC
>NZ_JAKJJW010000053.1:0-11246 GCF_025669985.1 Brachybacterium atlanticum
GGCACCGATGCGGTGCCGCCGCCCCTCTCCCAGGTGGCGTCAGGCCGGACTCAGCGGGCCCCGGGCTGGCGCGGGTTCGCGTAGTCGATCGTGAACTGCGGCGAGGTCCAGGTCTCCCAGTGCTCCGGGTTCTCCGGATCGCCGAGGGGCCTCAGGACCTTCATCTCCAGGACGTAGTCGCCGTCCTTCACGCTGCGGGACTTCTGGTTCTTCATCGAGAAGGTGCCGTCCCAGGCGAACAGCTCGGGCTCGGGGGAACGGCCCAGGTGATCGGTCGCGTCGATCGTGCCCATGGAGGGGTTGACGACCTTGAGCTTCCCGTTGGCCCGCACCTGGTAGGCCGAGATCTCGAGCCGCTCGGCCGGGAGCGCGAAAGCGTAGGCGAGGTAGGGCACGTCGCCGTCGGCCATCGTGTAGGTGTGGCCGCCCTCGGGATCCAGCAGCACGCTGCCGGCGCCGTCGCTGACGCCGAGGCCGGGCAGGCCCATCCCCTGGTCGTCCAGGACGGTGAGGGCCTGATAGTCGCCGGAGAGGCCGGCGAAGGGCACCACGAGGTCGTCATCGGCGCCGGTCAGGGTGATCCAGCCGCCGTAGATGAGGCCGTCCGTCCCGAAGTCCTCGCCGAGGGTCACGGTGACCTCCGCGCTTCCGTGCGCGGGCACGGTCACCTGCTCGGCGGAGGTGCCGGTGGTCGCCTCGGCCGTGTAGAACTCGGGATTGCTGGTCGGGATCGCGGTCGCGACGCCGCTCTCGAAGCCGACGTCGTACACCTTCTCGGCGTCGGAGTCGTTGGTGACCGTCAGGGTGACGTCCTTCGGCCCGGCCTCGCCCTCGCCGAGGGAGATCGTCGGGGTCGTGACGGACGAGGTCGCGCGCACCGCGGCGACCATGTTCAGCATGCCCGCGCCCTGACGGTGGACGGGCTCGAGATAGCCCTGCTCCGGCAGCAGCGACCAGGTGAGCTGGTCGGCGGTGTTCATCATCGCGGTCTTCACATCCGCGGGGGCGAGGTCGGGCTTCGCCTCCAGCAGCAGCGCGGCCGCGCCGGCGACGTGCGGCGCCGCCATCGACGTGCCGGACATGGAGCCGTGGCCGCCGCTCTCGAGCGGCAGCGTCGACCAGATCGAGCCGCCGGGCGCCGCGACGTCGGGCTTGAGGTCGAGGTCGGCCGTCAGACCGTAGGAGGAGAAGTCGGAGACGAGACCGCCGGTCCCGTTCTCGACCGTGGTGGAGCCGGACTGCCAGGCCCAGGTGACCGGGCCGGCCGCGAGCGCCTCCTGCAGGGCCAGGCCGTCGGCCTGGGAGAGCATCACGACCGGGACGGTGAGCGCGGGATCGCCCTCGACCGTCGGGTTCACGACGCCGGGGGCGTTGTCGTACAGGATCACGGCGTCGTAGCCCGCCTGCTCGCCAGCGACGGCCTTCTCGCGGAACGCGCAGCTGCCGCGCTCGACGAGCAGGGCCTGGCCCGGCTCGGCGGCGGGCACGGCCGTCGGGTCGCAGGCCTGTGCGGCGGTGGTGCCGGGAGCGCCGGCGGCGACGAGCGCGAGCTCGCCCGAGGTCGGCGGCTGCGGGGAGCCGGTCGCGGCCGAGTAGGGCCGGTCGGCCCCTCCCGCGGTCGCGAAGGGCGCGGAGCGGTGGGTGTTGTCGACGGAGGCGACCGTGATCGCGCTCTCGGCCACGCCCGGGGCGCCGCTCGAGAACAGGCCCGCGGCCCCCTCGTTGCCCGCGGAGATGACCACGGTGACGTCGTCGTC
The DNA here is from genome assembly GCF_025669985.1 of Brachybacterium atlanticum. NCBI lineage: Bacteria > Bacillati > Actinomycetota > Actinomycetes > Micrococcales > Dermabacteraceae > Brachybacterium > Brachybacterium atlanticum. The sequence continues at coordinate 1,758 of NZ_JAKJJW010000053.1, forward strand.
GACGAGCGTCTCGACCATCTGCGCGGTCGGGTAGTCCTGCCAGGTCATGAAGGAGGCGCCGAGGGACATGTTGACCACGTCCGCGCCGTCGTCCATCGCCCGCTCCATCGCCTCGAGGATCACCTCGGTGTCGCTGGAGCCCTCGCAGCCGAACACGCGGTAGGAGAGCAGGTCGACCTTCGGGGCCACGCCGACGACCTCGCCGTCGGCGCCGATGATGCCGGCGACGTGGGAGCCGTGGCCGCCGCAGTCGTCGGGGAACTCGTCGGGGACGGGGGCCTCGCCGGTGCGGGAGTCGTAGGCGTCTCCGACGAGGTCGTAGCCGCCGACGACGCGGTCGTTCGGGAAGTCCTTCGTCTCGTCGTCCACGCCGGAGCCGCCGAGATCGGGATGGTTGTAATCGATGCCGGAGTCGATCACCGCGACGGTGACGCCCTCGCCGCTGAGGCCGTCGACCTGCTGGACCTGGTCCACGCCGGTCATCGCGTTGCCGTAGACGTCCGAGGGCGTCGCGTCGGCCGGCTCGGGGGCGGCGACCTCGAGCACGGGGTACACGGCCCGCACGCCCTCGACCTCGCTGAGCTTCTGCGCATCGGCGTCGTCCATCTCGACGGACATTCCGTTCCAGCCGGTGGTGAAGCTCTCCTGGACCTCGAGCGGGATCGCGGCGTCCTCGGCGCGCTCGGCCACGGTCTCCTGCGCGGCGGTCGCCGACGTCTTCGAGCCGCCGCGGAGCGTGGGCTGCCCCTCGACCTCGACCAGCCAGCGGCCGGGGACGGTGGTCTCCCCCGCGGCGCGGAGCTCGTCGGCCGTGGGGATCTCGACGCCGAGCTCGGCGGCGGTGCCGAGCTTCTCGGGGGTCTCGCCGTCGGCGAGCGCGGGGGCGCTCACCAGCATGCCGGCGACGAGCGCCGTGCCGGCGGAGGCCGCGAGCAGGCCGCGGGGTCTGGGAAGATCTGGTCTGGGCAGAGGCATCGGCGCCGTCCTTCGAGGAGAGAGGGAGGACGGTGCGCGCGCGAAGGGTCGCCCCGGGATGTCCGGTGCGCACCGCCGTTCACCATTTGATCATGTGACTCCCCTCACCGGGAGTCGAACGACCGGATTGCGGGAGGGAGGGTCCCGATCAGGTCACGGATCCGCGCCGGCGGCGGCCGCGAGGTCGTTCAGGGGGTACGGCTCAGGGGGCCCGTCCGCCGACGCCGGGGCGGACCGATCTCCCGGCTCAGGGCGCCTCGGTCTCCCGGCGCAGCGCGATCCGGTCCGGATCGGGCAGCACGAAGGCCGGGGAGGCGAGCTGGGAGAGGGCGTGCTCGAGCCGGGGCTCCTCGTCGGGGACCATCACCGAGAGCATCCCGAGCCGGCCCCCGTCGATCTGGAGCTCGAGCTCGTAGCGGATCCCGCCGCGGAGGAACTCGCCGCGCACCGGCCACTGCTGCTGGCGCGGCACCGCGAGGCGCCGGGGATCCTCCACCACGAGCTGCAGGTCCGCGCCGACCCCGCCGGTGTCGAGGACCCGTGCGGTCTCGAGCTGCTCGCGCAGCGCCTCCGCGCCCGGCGGGGCCGGGGCGTCCGGGGCATCGGCCAGGAGCGCCTCGATCAGGGCCCGCGCCTCGGAGGGCAGCGGCACCCCGGCGGGCTCCCCGAAGGTCTCCTCGCGCAGGGACCAGCTGCGATCGGGGTCCCCCAGGTGGGGCAGCGCGATCACGGCCGCGGTGCCCGCCGCGCCCAGCGCCGCGAGCGCGAGGCGGGGCCGGGTCATCCCGAGCCCGCGCAGGGCGTCGACCATCCGGGCGTCGAAGCCCTCGACCACGTCCATCAGCCCCAGCGTCACGCCGCCGGCGACGACGCCGTCGCGCACCGGGTCCAGCACCGGCAGGTCGTAGCGGGAGGAGTCCGCGACGAGCGCGGCGGTCGCCGCGGCGACGCCCACCCGGTAGGCACCGTGCGCGAGCGGACCCAGCCGACGCGGCTCGACGAGCGACAGCGCCCCGACGGCGCCGGCACCGGCGACGACTCGGAGCATCCGTGCCCTGGTCAGCGAGATCATGCTCGGAGTCTAGAGCCCCGCGGGGCGGGATCGACGTGCGGTCCGCGGCGACTACCCTCTCCTCTGTGAGCCAGGCACCCGAGATCTCCTGCCCGGCGCGCCCCGCTCCCGTGCCCGCCGAGCCGACGCGCCTGCGCCTCCTGGTGCCCGCGCTGCTCGCGCTCGCCGGCACCCTCGCCTACGGCCTGCTGGGCAGCCAGCAGTTCCGCAACCTCGTCGCGCCATCCTGGGACCTGGGGATCTTCACCCAGCTCCTCCGCGCCTACGGGGAGCTGCGCGCCCCGATCGTGCCGATCAAGGGCGATGCGGTGAACCTGCTGGGCGACCACTTCCATCCGCTGCTCGCGCTGCTGGCGCCGGTGTGGTGGATCTGGCCCAGCGGCGAGGCGCTGCTGTGGACCCAGGCGCTGCTGTTCGGGATCTCCGCGATCCCGCTGACCCGTCTCGCGATCGACCGGCTCGGAGCGGGCCTCGGCACGGTCGCGGGCGCCGCCTACGTCTTCTCCTTCGGGCTGCAGTCCGCGGCGGCGGTGCAGTTCCACGAGATCGCGCTCGCCGTGCCCCTGCTGGCCTTCTCGCTGACCGCCCTGCTGCGGGAGAAGGTGCTCGCCGCGGCGCTGTGGGCCGCGCCGCTGGTGCTGGTCAAGGAGGATCTGGGGCTGACCGTCGCGGCGCTCGGGCTCGTGATCGCGCTGCGTGGCCGGGAGCACCGCCCGCTCGGCGCCCTGCTCGCCTCCTGGGGCGCGGCATGGTTCGTGCTGGCGACCTTCGTGATCCTCCCGGCGCTGAACACTGCCGGGCAGTACGACTACACCGACAACCTCGGCTCGCCGCTGGAGGTGGTCTGGCCGCCGGTGAAGTGGCTGACCGTGCTGATGCTCCTCGCGCTCGCCGGCGGGATCGGAGCCCGTTCGCCGCTGATCTGGCTGATGGTGCCGACCCTCGCATGGCGCTTCACCGGGACGGTCGAGTTCTACTGGGACTGGTACTGGCACTACAACGCGGTGCTCATGCCGATCGCGCTCGCGGCCCTGCTGGACGCCCTCGGCGACCGCCGCACCGGACGGGCCACGGCCTGGCTGCGCCGCGACGCGCCGCTGCCGCCCAGGCCGGTGCGGACCGCCGCCGTCGCGCTGTGCGCCGCGGTCACGCTGGTGCTCGGCCCTCAGATGCCCGTGCTGGACGTGCTGCGCCCGCAGCAGTGGGATCCGACGTGGCGGGCCGAGCCCGCGCAGGCCGCGCTCGAGGCGGTGCCCGACGACGCGGTCCTCGCGGCGGACATCACGCTCCTCGCCCAGGCCGTGCCCGACCACGACGTGCAGTGGCTGCATGGCCCGAACGAACGCGTCCCCGACTGTGTGCTCGGGGACTGGTACGCGTTCTCCTGGAACTCGATGCCGCCCGATGACCTGGCGGTCTGGGCGCAGCAGCGGTGGGGCGCCGAGTACCGGGCGGTGTTCGACGAGGGCGGCTTCACGGTGGCCTGCCGGGCCTGAGCCGAGCGCCGGCAGGCAGGGTGGTCGGGTCTCGTCAGGCCGGGCCGGCGATGCTCCTCAGACCGGGTCCTCCCGGACGGTGCCGGTGCGTCGGCCCCGCTGACCTCGGGAGGTCGCCTGCGCTCGCTCCAGCAGGTGCCGCTCCCGCTCCGCCCGCGCGGACTCGAGCCGGAGCCGCCACGGCGAGTGCCGCTCCGCCGTCAGCGCGATCTGCAGGCCCCGCGAGAGGGCCCGGTCGGTCGCGGAGACCGGCAGGGCCGCGAGCTCCGCGGCGTGCTCGGGCAGCCGGTGCGCGACCCCGCAGGCGCTCCAGCGCGCCGCGATCTGGAGGATGCGGCTGCGGGTGTCGAGCATCGAGTGGCCCGCGCCGCGGATCTCCAGCAGCTGCGCGCCGGGGATCCGCCCGGCGACCTCCCGGGCGACCTGCATCGGGCTGACCAGGTTCTGGCTCCCCGAGATCACCAGGGTCGGGGCGGTGATCGCGGGGGCGAGGGCGTGCAGGTCGATCGGCTCGCGCGCGAAGGGCGGCACGGCCCGGCGCTGCTCGCCCGTGAGCAGCAGCGGGTCCAGCGGTCCCCCGTCGGCGTGCGCCCCGTACCCGAGCTCCGTGTGCACGAGACGGGCCACGAGGTCGTGCTCGACCACGAACGGGGTCGACTCGAGCCAGGCCCGGTTCAGCACCTTCCGCACGCTGGACCAGGTCAGGGAGCCGCGACCGACGGCGAGCAGGTCCACGAGATCGCGCACCGCGGCCGGTCCTCCGTGCTCGTGGACGGCGAGCACGACGGGACCGGCGCGGGAGGCCTCCACCTTCCCCTCCGCGGCGAGGCGGCGCAGCACGGCGGCGGTGGACGAGGTGGTCGCCTCGCCGCCGTCCCAGTACAGCTCGCGCAGACGTCGCTGGGCGACCAGCTCGTCGGTCGCGGCGCTGCGCGGGGAGTCCAGCACCAGGGAGTGCACCCGCTCCGGGTGCAGGATCGCGAGGATCTGGGCGAGCTGGGCGCCGTAGCCGGTGCCGACGAGCGCCGCCCGCTCGACGCCGGCGCGGTCGAGCACGGCGAGCACGTCCCGCACCACCTCCCGCAGCGTGATCGCGGCGGCGGGCAGGTCCTCCCCGACGGCGTCCAGCCGGGAGAAGCCGACGCCGCGGTGCTCCATCATCAGCACGTCCACCCCGCGCGCGGCGAGGCTGCGGCGCAGCACGTCGTAGGGCAGCACCGAGGCCCGTGCGGGTCCGTCGGGCAGGATCAGGACCGGCACCTCGGGGCTGAGGGACTCGGGCTGGGGGCTCCCGTCCGCTCCCCGCACCCGGCGGGGACGGCGCGGGGTCGCGCGGGCGTAGCGCAGCGGGAACAGCTCCGGCCCCTCCCCCTCCACCTCGCGGTAGACGGTCATGAGGTCGTTGCGGATCTGCAGCAGCTCGTCCTGGGTGGCGCGCTCGATGATCTCGACCGGCCGCGCCCAGGGCGCGATCCGCCGGGGCAGGGGCAGGGCCGACGGCCCGGACGTGGGGGTCCGGGAGGTGCGGGGCTCCTCGCTCATCGCCGTTCTCTCATCTCGCCCGACGGGGCACGGGGCTTCTCATGCGTCGCCGCCCGTCGCACCGGAATCCGTCGCACCGCTGCCCGTCGCGCCGCCGATCGTGTCCCACAGGAAGGTGTACAGCAGCGCGTTCATCCGCGCCGCCTGCTCGTTGTTCGCCGCGCCGCCGTGCCCGCCCTCGATGTTCTCCCAGGAGCGCACGTCGGCGCCGAGCGACTCGAGCGCCGCGGTGAACTTCCGGGCGTGGCCGGGATGGACGCGGTCGTCGCGCGTGGAGGTGAGCACGAAGGTGGGCGGATAGTCCGCGGCCCGCTCCTCGGAGAGCAGGTGGTACGGGCTGAAGGTGCGCACGAACTCCCAGTCCTCGGTGTCGGGGTCGCCGTACTCCGCCATCCACGACGCTCCGGCCAGCAGGTGGCTGTAGCGCTTCATGTCCAGCAGCGGCACCTGGATGATCACCGCGCCGAACAGCTCCGGGTACTGGGTGAGCATGTTCCCGGTGAGCAGGCCGCCGTTGGAGCCGCCGCGCACCGCGAGGTGGTCGCGGTCGGTGACGCCCCGCTCGACGAGGTCCTTCGCGACCGAGGAGAAGTCCTCGTAGGCGCGGTGGCGCTCCTCCTTCAGCGCCGCCTGGTGCCAGGCGGGGCCGTACTCGCCGCCGCCGCGGATGTTGGCGAGCACGTAGGTGCCGCCCCGCTCGAGCCAGGTCTTCCCGATCGCGCCGAGGTAGGACGGGGTCAGGGAGATCTCGAAGCCGCCGTATCCGTAGAGCAGGGTGGGACGCGGGCCGGGCTCCTCCCCCTCCTGTCGCACCTGGGAGATCTCGAAGTACGGGATGCGGGTGCCGTCGTCGCTGGTGGCGAAGTGCTGGGTGACCTCGAGCCCCTCGGCGTCGAAGCGCGCCGGGGCGGACTTCACCGGCTCGAGGTCCGTCGGCTCGCCGCCGCCGGCGACCTCGGAGAGGTCCCCGAGCAGCAGCGCGGTCGGCTCGATGAAGTCGGTGACGGTCACCCAGATCTCGTCGCTCTCGTCGGCGTCGACCGCGGAGACGCCGATGGAGCCGCGCAGCTCGGGGTACAGATCTCGGCGCACCCACTGCCCGTGCTCGTCGCGGGTGTGGACCTCCAGGCGGTGCACGACGTCCTCGAGGATGGAGAGGACCACGGCGGTGCGGGTGATGGTCATGTCCGCGAGGGAGGTGGAGGCGGTGGGCTCGAAGAGCATGTGCAGCTCGGGCTCGCCCGACTGGAAGCGGGCGAAGTCGCCGACGACGAGGGAGCCGGCCGGGTAGACGTCCTCTCCCACGTGCCAGTCGCTGCGGGGGCTGAAGATCCCGAGGTCCCTGTGCGCGGTCGCCTCGAGGTCGCGGGGCACCTCGACGGTCGTCAGCTCCGGCGGGGTCGCGGAGCGGTCCACGACGTGCACGGTCTGGTCGTAGAAGGCGTGGGCCTCGACGACCCAGTCCCGCTCCCAGCCGGGGGTGTGGTCGTGCGCGGCGAAGACCGCCATGTCCGAGGCGGGGATCTCGTGGACGAGCTCCGCCTCGTCCAGCGGCGTCCCGCGTCGCCAGATCCGGGCCTGGCGGGCGTAGCCGGAGCTGGTCATGGTGTCCTCGCCGAAGTCGGTGCAGGCCCAGACAGTGTCCTCGTCGATCCAGGACAGCGAGCCCTTGGCCTCGGGGCGCACGAAGCCGTCCTCGGACTCGGGGACGAAGGAGAGGGTCTCGAGGTCGAACTCGCGCGTGACGTCCGCGTCGGAGCCGCCGTGGGAGAGCGCGACCAGGGCGCGGCGGTAGGGCTCCCCGTCTGCCAGGCCCGCGGGGCGGAGCAGCCGCGCGCCGTGCCACACCCAGTCCTCGCCCTCGGCCTCGTTCAGCGCATCGACGTCCAGCAGGATCTCCCAATCGGGCTCGTCCGTGCGGTAGGACTCCATCGTGGTGCGTCGCCACAGCCCGCGCTCGTGCTCGGCGTCGGTCCAGACGTTGTAGAGGTGCTCGCCGCGCTTGACGACGCCGGGGATGCGGTCCTTCGCGTCGAGGATCTCCCGGATCTGCCCCTGCAGGGTCTCCGCGAGCGGGGCGCCGTCGGGATCGGCGGGGTCCTGGACGCTCTCCAGCGCGGACTCGGCGCGGGCGTTGCGCTCGCGCACCCAGTCCAGCGCCTCCTCGCCGGTGACGTCCTCCAGCCAGGCGTGCGGGTCGGTGCTGCCGTCGGGGGCGGGGAGCTGCGCGGTGTGCTCGGCCTGGTCGGTGCTGTCGGTCATCGTGGAGATCTCCGTGGTCGTGGTCCGGTCGGTCGTGGGGGCGGGGTCCGTCACCGGTCGCCCTGCCCGGTGCTCGTCGTGGCGGGGAGCGCGGTGAACTCGCCGAGCACGCCCTTCCAGGCGTCCTTCCAGGCGGTCCGCGCATCGGCCGTCTCCAGGCCCTTGTGCTCGATGCCGAGGGTGCTGCGGCCCTCGTCCTTCGCAGTGATGTTCACCGAGACGCGGCTGCCGTCGGCGACGGCGGCGCGCCAGTAGCGCCACGTCGCGGTGTCGCTGAGCGAGGGCTCCTCGAGCCCGAGGCCGTCGCGGCGGGCCTCGGTCATGAACGCGTCCCAGCGGTCGCGCACCTGCGTCGACGTGCCGGGCACGGTGCGGGAGGCGGAGGCGGAGAAGTCCCCGTCGCAGCTCTGCCCCACCACGCGGCGGCCGATCAGCTGCTCGTAGGCGACGGTGACGCCCTGCGCCCACCACTCCTCGACCTCCCACCGCTCCACCAGCATCCGCGCGATCGCGGTGTGGTCGAGGTCGCGCCCGCCGGCCGCGTCGAGCCGGTCCGTCCACTCGGCCAGCGAGGTGCCGGTGCCGTTCTCGAGCCGCGCGGCGTGCGGATGGTCCTGCGGGAGGATCTGGTCGCTCATGGAGGACACGATACGGCGAGCGCCGGGCCCGGGGACCCAGTCCGACGGGCCCGCTGCGTGCATGGAACACTGTCGGGATGCGACGTCGTCACCTGCTCGCCCTCGCCCCCGCGGCCGCTCTCGCCGCCTGCACCGCCCCTGAGGAGGACCCCGCGTCCCCGGGCGGCGACGGCGGGGGCGCGGCCCCCTCCGACGGCGGAGACGGCGGCACCGCCCCGTCCGACGGCGACCCGTCCGACGGCGAGGAGCCGACGACGACCGCCCCGCCGAGCGCCGCCGAGCAGCTGCTCGAGGGGCTCTCGCCGCGCGAGATCGCCGGACAGCTGGTCCTCGTCGGCATCGCCGCCGGCTCCGAGATCCCGACCGCGACGTTCGAGGAGCACCACGCCGGAGGGATCTTCCTGCTGCAGGTGTGGGAGAGTGCCGAGCAGGTCGACGCCGTCGTCGACTCCGCCTTCTCGCTCGCCCGCCCCGAGCTGCCGCCGCTGCTGGCCGTGGACCAGGAGGGCGGCCAGGTGCGGATGCTGCGGGGCGACGCGGCACGGGAGACGGCCTCGGCCGAGACCCTCGGCGCCGAGGGTCCGCAGGCGGTGGCCGACGCGTACACGAGCATCGGCGAGGACCTCTCCGCGCGGGGGCTGCACGTGGCCCTCTCCCCCGTCGCCGACGTCGTCGACCCGGAGCTCGGCGACGCGAACGAGCCCGTGGGCGGGCTGGACCGCGGCTTCGGCACCGATCCCGAGCAGGTCGCCGACTGCGTGACCACCGCGGTCGAGGCGCTGTCCGAGCAGGGCATCGGCGCGACGCTGAAGCACTTCCCGGGCTTGGGCAGGGTGGAGCAGAACACCGACTTCTCCGCCGAGGGGATCGAGGACACGACCACCGGGCCCGAGGACCCGTTCCTCGAGTCCTTCCGCGCCGGGATCGACGCCGGCGCGCAGCTGGTGATGATGTCCTCCGCGATCTATCCGCGGATCGAGCCGGACGTCCCGGCGATGTTCTCCGCCGCCGCGATCCAGGACCTGCTGCGCGACGGCCTCGGCTTCGAGGGGCTCGTGGTCACCGACGACATCGGCGCCGCTCAGGCCGTCGCCGACGTCCCCGTCGCCGAGCGCGCGACCCGGCTGCTCGAGGCAGGCGGCGACGCGGTGCTCACCGCCGACCCGTCACTGACCGGCGAGCTCGTCGACGCGATCGAGGAGTGGGCCGGGCGTGGCGAGGAGCAGGAGCAGCGGGTGCGGGAGTCCGCCGGCCGGATGCTCGCGCTGAAGGAGGCGCTGGGGCTGCTCTGACCGCGCGCGGCACCAGGAGGCGGGCAGGGCGAGGCGGCGGGCCGGGCCGGGCGCTCCGCCCGACTCAGTCCTGTACCTTCGACCGAGCTCCTACCGGCTCGTCCCTCGCCAGTACGTCGCTCAGTCCTTGCCCTCTCGACCGAGCTCCTACCGGCTCGTCCCTCGCCAGTACGTCGCTCAGTCCTTGCCCTCTCGACCGAGCTCCTACCGGC
>NZ_JAKJJW010000054.1:0-10796 GCF_025669985.1 Brachybacterium atlanticum
CACCGCTGCGGGCGCGCTCGTCCTGCCCGGCCGTGAGCGCGAGCAGGGCGGCGGGCGGCAGCACGGCTTTGAGCGCACGGCCGGGGCGGAGGTCGAGCAGGTTGGCGAGGTTCGCGCAGCCCGCCGTGAGCGCGGCGTCCACGGGGACCATCGCGCCGCCGCGCGGGGCCGGGCCGCTCACCGCGGCGAGCAGCGCGAGGGCGGGGATGCCGAGCGCCTTCGCGGCCCCCGTCGTCACCCGGCCGGAGCGGAGCGAGGCGAGGTGCCCGCGCAGCCCCTTGGAGACCGGGCGGCCGGCGCGTCGCTGATGCGGCTCGAGCAGGTCGTCGAGCAGCCCGAGCCCGCCGATCCCGGCGAGCGCGAGGAGGTCCAGGGGGCGGCCCGTGCGTCGTGCGAGGGCGCAGGTGCCCGCGACCACGAGCGCGCCCTCGGCGAGGCTCACCTCGCGTCCGGCGAAGTTGGTGCGGGCGAGCTCGGCGCGCAGCGCGGCGATCACTCCGCTCCCCCGCCGTCGGACGGCGCGGCCCCGCCTTCGGTACCGTCGCCCCCGGAGCCGTCGCCCTCGGTACCGACCGCGGCGGTCTCGGGCAGGGCGGGGAGGCGGTCGGCGGCATCGGCCGTGGTGCCGTAGGCGCCGGAGCCGCCGCGGGTCTGCTCGACCAGCGCGAGCACGGACAGGACCGGCCCGTCGGGCTCCTGCAGCCGGTCCGTGGTCGACAGCGCGTCGTAGGTCGTCTCACCGCGCACGGTGCGCAGGATGCCGGTGGAGGCGTCGTTCGCGGGCGTCACGGCGGAGACCACCGCGGGCAGGCCGGTCCCGGCGAGGGCGGTGAGCATGCTGGTGCGGGAGGCGAGCAGGCCCTGGGCGCGCTCGGCGGCGGCCTGGTCGTCGTCGGTGTCGACGGCGAGCTCCTCGGGGGCGGCGCTCGCGTGCACGACCCCGTCGACCGTGCCCGGCGCCCCGCCGTCCACGCTCACCATCCCGTGCTCGATGAGCGCCTGCCACAGCTGCCCGCGCAGCTCCTCGCCCAGGGGGCCGCCCTCGCCTCCGGCCAGCAGCTCGGGGATCAGCGCGGAGAGGCGCTCGGAGTCGGTGAGCTCCTCGCCTCCGACGGCCGTGAGCGCCTCGGGCGCGATCTGCTCCGCCGCGGCGACCGCGTCGGCCCGCGCCTGCTCGCGTCCCGGCTCCCACAGCGCGCTCTGCAGCTCGACGTGCACGGTCTGCGCGACGCCGGCCACGTCCAGCAGCGAGGTGATCCGCTCGGTGGAGGTGCGGGTGGAGTCGTCGTCGGTGAGGACCGCGATCCGCTGCCCCTCGAGGGTGCCGTCCACGAGCTCCGGCCCGACCTCGGTGATGAACGAGGAGAGCTGGTCGTTCTCGCCGGCGAGCTGCTCGGCCTCGGTGCGCAGCTGCTCCTGCTCGGTGCGCAGCTGCTCGACCTGACCGGCGAGCTGGTCGCCCAGGTTCTCGCGCAGCGGCCCGGCGCCGAGGACGATGCCGACGGCGAGCGCGAGGAACACGGAGATCAGCGAGACGAGGTGGTAGCGGAAGTCGATCACGGGGTCGGGACCCTCCTACGACCCGGTGGCCCGGGGTGTGAACAGCGTGGTGAACCAGGACAGGAGCCCGTCGAGGCGGGCGAAGAGGATCTGCACGAGCGCCTGACCGCCCGGGGTGGCCCAGAGCGCTACGGCGAGCGCGGCCAGACCCGCCAGCGCCAGCAGCACGAGCTGGAAGGTGGAGATCCTCTGACGGTACAGGCGGGAGACGCCCTTCGCGTCGACGAGCTTGGAGCCGATGCGCAGACGTGTGAGGAAGGTAGAGCTCATGCCGGCACGGCCCTTGTCGAGGAACTCCTCGAGGGTGCCGTGGGTGCCGACGGCGACGATGACCGAGGCGCCCTTCTCGTCGGCGAGCAGCATGGCGATGTCCTCGCTGGTGCCCGAGGCGGGGAAGGAGACCGCGCCCTCGGCCAGCCCCAGCTCCGCCAGCCGCTCCATCCCGGGGGCGCGGCCGTCGCGATAGGCGTGGACGACGAGCTCGGAGCCGGAGCGCAGGGCCCGGTCGGAGACGGAGTCCATGTCGCCGATGATCATGTCGGGGCGGAACCCGGCCTCGAGCACCGCATCCGCGCCGCCGTCGACCCCGATGATCACGGGGCGGTTCTCGCGCAGGAAGGGCTTGAGGGTCGCCAGGTCCTCCTTGTAGTGGTAGCCGCGCACCACGATCAGCACCGGCCGGCCGTCCATCCGGGTGGCGACCTCGGGCGCGCCGATCCCGTCCAGCAGCAGGTCCCGTTCGCGGAGCATGTACTCCATCGTGTTCTCGGCGAACAGCTCGAGCTGCTCGGAGAGCCCCTCCCGGGACGCCTCCTGGGAGGCGGCGACGCTCGCGTCGTCCTGCCGGGCGCCCTCGGCGATCGGCTCCCCCTCGAGCAGCACCCTCCCGTCCTCGACGGTGATCCGCTCCCCGTCGCGGATCCCCTCGAAGACCTCGTCCCCGAGGGAGTCGACGAGCACGATCCCGGCGTCGACGAGGATGCGCGGGCCCGCGTTGGGGTAGCGGCCGGAGGTGGAGGCGGCGACGTTGAGGACCGCGGCCGGCTCCCGCTCGACGAGCGCCTCGGCAGCGACCCGGTCGATGTCCTCGTGGTCGATGATCGCGATCTCGCCGGGGCGGAGGCGCTTGGTGAGGTCCTTGGTGCGCTTGCCGAGCCGGGCCACGCCCTCGGTGCGGGCCGCGCTCATGGCTGCGTCCGTCCGGCCTCGTCCAGCAGCTCCTCGGCGTGGGCGAGGGCGACGTCGGAGGCGTCGTCCCCGGCGAGCATCCGGGCGAGCTCCCGGATCCGGCCCGGCCGGTCCAGGGTCTCCACGGTCGAGCTGGTCGCACCGTCCTGCGAGGTCTTCACGATCTGCAGGTGGGTGGAGGCGTGGGCGGCGACCTGCGGGAGGTGGGTGACGACGATGACCTGGGCGTGGCGGGCCAGGCGTGCGAGGCGCTGGCCGACGGCGAGGGCGGCGCGCCCGCCGATGCCCGCGTCGATCTCGTCGAAGACGAACACGGGCGCGGCGGTGCGGTCGCTGCGGGAGGAGGCCAGCGCCACCTCGAGGGCGAGCATGACGCGGGAGAGCTCGCCGCCGGAGGCGGCCTGCGCGACAGGGAGGTGATCGGCGCCGGGATGGGGGGCGAGCTGGATCGCGACCTCGTCCCGGCCGTGGGAGCGGTGGGCGCGCCCCGTGACGTCGACCCGGATCTCCGCATCGGGCATCTCGAGGTGGCGCAGCTCCTCCTGGACCGCGCCGGAGAGGGCGCCGGCGGCCTCGGTGCGTGCCGCGGTGAGCTCCTCGGCGGCCGCGTCGAGCTCCGTCTCGAGCTGCTCGAGGCGGGCCGCGACGGTGCCGCGCTCCTCCTCCGCGCCCTCGAAGCGGTCGAGCTCCTGCGCCGCGGTGCGGGAGGTCTCGAGCAGTGTGGTGACGTCCTCTGCGGGGCCGTCTTGTCCCGGCAGCAGGGCGCCGAGGTCGCGCACCAGGACGGTCAGCTCGTGGAGACGCTCGTTGGCCTCCTCGATGCGTCCGGGCGAGGCGTCGATCCCGTCGGCGTAGCTGGAGAGCTCCCCGGCGATGTCGGAGAGCTCGATCCGCAGCGCGTCGAGCCGTTCCGTGAGGGGGACGAGGGTGCCGTCGGTGCGGGCGGCGCGGGCGAGGGCCTCCCCCGCGATGTCGAGCAGGGATCCGGCGGCGGGGCCGTCGTCGTCGCCGACCAGGGCGAGCGCGGCCTGCCCGGCGGCGCCGCGGAGCTCCTCGGCGTTGCCGAGCCGTTCGATCTCGGCGCGCAGTGCGTCGTCCTCACCCGCCTGGGGGTCGGCCTGCTCGAGCCGCTCCAGCGCCTCGGTGAGGACGGTGCCGCGGCGCTCCCGCTCGGCGAGCAGGGCGTCGAGCTCGGCGAGGCGCTCGGTGAGGGAGGTGCGCTCGCGCCAGATCGTGCGGTGCCGCTCGAGCAGCGGCTCGATCTCGGCGGCCCCGAAGCGGTCCAGGGCCTCGCGCTGTGCGTCGTGGTCGCGCAGACGCTGCTGGTCGGACTGGCCGTGCACGGTGACCGCGGTGCCCACGAGCCGGGCGAGGGTCCCGATCGGGACGGGGACCCCGCCGATCTGGGCGCGGGAGCGGCCGTCGCGGGTCAGACGGCGCACCACGAGCACCTCGCCGTCCTCCTCCTCGGCGCCGAGCTCGTCCATCGCGTCCGCGAGCTCCCCGTGCCCGGCGAGCGCGAGTGTCCCGTCGACGGTGCTGGAGCCGCGGGTGCGACCCCGGTCCAGGCGACCGCCCAGCAGCATGGTCAGGCCCGTGACGATCATGGTCTTGCCGGCGCCGGTCTCGCCGGTCAGGGCGGTGAATCCCGGCCCGAACTCGAGCAGGGCGTCGTCGATCACGCCGATGTGGCGGATGCGCAGGGTGGACAGCACGGCGGCACCCTTCAGCGGGTGCGCGGGCCGCGGCCCCGCCAGCCCACGACGGGCAGCTGGAACTTCTCGACCAGTCGATCGGCGAACGGGGTCGGGGCGAGGCGGACCAGGCGCACCGAGTGCTCGGAGAGCCGCGCCTCGATCCGCATCCCCGCCACGATGTCCTCCCCGCGGCGCCCGTCGAGGGTGAGGATCGCGTCCTCGTGGTTGTCCATGGTCATCTCGACGGCGATCTCGGAGGAGCGTCCCAGCACCAGCGGCCGGGCGAAGAGGGCGTGGGCGGCGAGCGGGATGAGCATCATCGCGTCGACCTCGGGCCAGATGACGGGACCGCCGGCGCTGAAGGCGTAGGCGGTCGAGCCGGTCGGGGTGGACAGCAGCACACCGTCGGCGCCGAAGCTCGAGACGGGCCGGCCGTCGATCTCGATCGCGACGTTGATCATCTTCTGCCGGTCGGCCTTCTCCAGGGACGCCTCGTTCAGCGCCCAGTGGTGCCCGATCTGCTCGTCGTGCTGGTCGAGGACGGCGATGTCCAGGGTGGAGCGCTTCTCGATCTCGTAGTCGCCGTCCAGGAGCCGGGCGACGGTGATGGAGAGGTCCTCGACCTCGCTCTCGGCGAGGAAGCCGACATGGCCGAGGTTCACGCCGTGGACGGGGATGTCGGCCTCGCGCACGGCCTCGAGGGCGCGCAGGATGGTGCCGTCGCCGCCGAGGACGATGCCGAGCTCGACGGCGTCCGCGGCCGAGACGGCGTCGAGCACGTCCACGCCGCCGTTGGTGAGGAAGGTCAGCAGGCGCGGCGGCGCCTCGTCCTCGGGCAGGGAGAGGACCTCGTCGACCTGCTCGTCGACGACCACCGCGCGCACGCCCCGGCGGCGCAGCTCCTCGAGGACCGTGAGCATGGCGCGCAGCGCCGCCCGACGGCCGGTGTGCACGTACAGGAGGAACCGTCGCATGGGTCAGTCCTCCTCGGGGGCGTTCTGGTCGCGGCGGCGCCGCGGGAGTGCCCCACCCACGGCAGACCCGATCATGTCATAGGCCTGCGCATCCGGCGTGCAGGACGAGCCGGGCGCGGTGGCCCCTGCAGCATGCGGCCGGACCGGGCGGGCGGGCCGCAGGTGCACGAAGTACTCGCGGTTGCCGTCCTGGCCGGGCAGGGCGCTGGGGCCGATCGCCGCGAGCTCGAGCCCCTGCTCGGCGGCGGTCTCGACCACGCCCTCCACGGCGCGGATCCGGGCGGAGGGATCGGTGACCACGCCGGTGCGGGGCAGCGCCTGCTTCCCGACCTCGAACTGGGGCTTGACCATGAGCAGCAGCTCCCCGTGCGGCGCGATCACGCCCGCAAGGGCCGGCAGGACGGTGCGCAGGGAGATGAAGGAGAGATCCGCGACGACGAGGTCGACGCGGGCACCGAGCATGCCCGAGGTGAGGTCGCGCACGCTCGTGCCGTCGCGCACCTCGACGCGGGCGTCCTCGCGCACATGGTCGGCGAGCTGGTCGTGCCCGATGTCGACGGCGATCACGCGATCGGCGCCGCGCCGCAGCAGCACGTCGGTGAACCCGCCGGTCGAGGCGCCCGCATCGAGGCAGAGCAGGCCGCGGGGGTCGAGCTCGAGCAGGTCGAGGGCGCCGGCGAGCTTGTGCGCGGCGCGGGAGGCGTACTCGATGCCGTCGGGCACGTCGACGACGGTCAGGCGCGCCCCGTCGGGCACGAGGGCGGAGGGCTTGTCGGCCCGGCGCCCGTCGATCCTCGCGCGTCCCTCCTCGACGATGCGCCGGGCGTGGGTGCGGGACCGTGCGAGGCCGGCGGCGAGCAGCGCGACGTCGAGCCGGTCCCCGCTCACCGGGCGGCGGCCGCGGCGGGCAGGGCGGTGGCCCCGTCGCGGCCCAGCAGGCGTCCCTGCCAGGCGTGCTCGGGATGGGTCGCGCGCAGCAGCGCGAGCACGGCCCGCAGCACGCGCGGGTCGTCGGCCTCGCCGTGGACGACGGCGATGTCCTCGCCCTCGCGGCGCACCGAGACGGCGCCGCAGCGGGCGCCGTCCCCGTCGACGACGGGCAGCGGGAAGGGCGCGGCGATCCCGGCGAGGTCCGGGGTGATGAACGTGGGGCGCCGCACCGGCTCGGCGTGCAGGGCGGTCTCGACCGTGTCGACGCCGGTGAGGACGAGCAGGGAGTCCATCCCGGCACGGACGGCACCCTCGATGTCGGTGTCCAGCCGGTCGCCGACCACGAGCGGACGGCGGGCGCCGATCCGGGTCGCGGCGACGGTGAACATGCCCGGCTCGGGCTTGCCGGCGACCTCCGGCTCGGCGCCGGTGGCGTGGCGCAGGGAGGCGACGAGGGAGCCGTTGCCGGGGGCGAGGCCGCGCTCGGTGGGCAGGGTCGCATCGACGTTGGTGGCCATCCAGCGCGCGCCGCGGCGGATCGCGTAGGCCCCCTCGGCCAGGCGCGCCCAGCCGAGGTCCGGGGACCAGCCCTGGACCACGGCGACGACGTCCTCGGCATCCGTGTCGACGGGCTCGAGCCCGTCGGCGCGGAGCTGGTCGGCGAGGCTGGGTCCGCCGACGACGAGCACCTTCGCGCCGGGGGCGAGGTCCTCGGCGAGCAGACGCGAGGCGACCTGCGGGGAGGTCACGAACTCCTCGGGGCTCGCCTCGAGGCCGATCACAGCGAGGTGGTCGGCGGCCTGCTGCGGGGTGCGGGAGGCGTTGTTGGTCGCGAAGACGACGGAGCGGCCGGCGGCGCGGGCGGTCTCGACCGCCTCGACGGCGTGCGGGATCGGCCGGGCGCCGTGCATGAGGGTGCCGTCGAGGTCGAACAGCAGCGCGTCGTGGAGGTCCAGGAGCGAGAGGTCGGGCCGGCGGATCACGCGGGCTCCTCCCGGGTCTCGGACTCCGGGGCGCCGGGGTCGTCGGCCGCGTCGGCGCTCTCCGCCGTCACGGTCACGTCGCCGGCCTCCGCGTCCTCGTCCTCGGTGTCGTCCGCGTCGTCCGCCTCGGTGTCGTCGGCGGCCTCCGCCGCGTTCTCCACTCCGTCGACGTCGCCTGCCTCATAAGCGTCGGCACCCGCGCCGGCATCCACCGGGTCGTCGCCCTCCTCTGCGTCGTCGGCGCCGTCCTGGTCGTCCTGCGCGTAGGGGTCGAAGGCGTCGAGCACGCTGATCTGCTCGTCTCCCTCCATCACGGGCGCCTCGGCGGGTGCGGGGGCCGGGCGGCCGAGACGCTCGGCGGCATCGGTGAGGCCCTCGGTGTCCGCGTCGGCGGCGAGCGTCATCCAGCGCAGCGCCTCGTCCTCGCGGTCCGCGCGCTCGAGGAGGTCGGCGTAGGCGACCCAGAGCCGCACCTGCCAGCGACCGTCGATCTTGTGCCGCAGGGCCGGGATCTCGAGGGTGCGCAGGGCGGTCTGGACGTCGCCGGTGTCGGCATAGGCGCCGGCGACGACCATCATCAGCTCGATCGCGGACTCGACCCCGAGGGCGGCGGCCTCCTCCGAGGCGGCGATGTCCAGGGCGCGCTCGGGGCGGCCGAGGCCGCGCTCGCAGTCGGCGATCATCGGCAGGACATCGGTGCGCCCGGTGATGCGCATCGCGGTGCGCAGCTCACGGGAGGCGGTACGGTACTCGCCGGCGCGGTAGGCGAAGATCCCGTAGACCTCGCGCACGATGCCGACGCGCCCGCCCAGACGGGCGGCGAAGCGGGCGTGGGCGAGGGCGGTCTCGGGGTCGGTGTCCTCGAGGAGGTGGGCGGAGACGAGATGACGCCCGACGCGCTGCGCGGTCTCCTTGCTCAGGCCCCGCAGCTCCTCGTGGGTCTCCTTGTCGAGCTCGCGGCCGGTGATGCCCTCGGGCACGCGCGGCTCGATCGGCCGATCGGCGCGCTGCTCCTCGCTCGGACGGCCGCTGCGACGGTCCTCACGGCGGCCCGCGTCCCGGCCCCGGTCGCGCGAGCCGCCCCGGCGGTCGTCGAAACGGTCCTGGCCGCCCCGGCGGTCCGGAGCGCCACGACGGTCGCGGTCGTCGCGGCGCGGGCGATCGTCGCGGCGGGGCCGATCTTCACGTCGGGGCCGGTCGTCCCGGCGCTGACCGGAGCCTCCGCGACGCTCCTCGCCGCTCCCCCGTCGGTCGCGGTCCTCGCGCCAGGGCCGATCGTCGCGGCGCGGCCGATCGTCGCGGTGACCGCGGTCCTCGCGGCGCGGCCCTGCGTAGCGGTCACCACGCTCCCCGCCCTGGGGACGGTTCTCGCGCCAGGGGCGGTCGTCGCGGCGAGCACGGTCGTCGCGTCCGCGGGCGTCGTCGCGGCGCTCGCCCTCCCGGCGCGGACGGTCCTCCCGATGCGGGCGATCCTGCCACCGGCCCCGGTCCTCGCGGTAGGGGCGGTTCTCGCGGCGGTCCGCGCCGTCGGTGCCGGGGCGATCGTTCCGACGCGGGCGGTCGTCCTGGCGGGGGCGGTAGGGGCGGTCGCCGTCCCGGCGGGGTCCGCCCTCGCGGCGTGCTCCTCCGTCGCGGGAGGGGCCTGCGTCGCGGCGGCCTCGAGGCCCCCCGGCGCGGCCGCCGGCGGACGCGCCGGATCGAGGCGTCGAGCCTCGCTCGTCCCGCCGCCGACCGTCACGACCCCAGTCGTCCCGGCCGCGGTCGCTCCCGTTGTTGCTGTGCTCAGCCACCTGGACCGCCCGCCTCTTCGTCTCGCCCTGTGCGCCCTATGCGTTTGTCTCCCGGCGACTCTAAGCCAGAGCACGGCCTTGACCCTCGGGTAACGGCATCATCCGTGACTGCTTTCACGGGGCTCCCAGACTCCGGGAACCGACGGTGCTCGGCTCCGCGGACCCGGCGCCGCCGCAGCGGCGCCCTGCCCGGAGCGCTCCCGTCGCGCACCGCTCGCCCCTTCTGCTCTCGGCTCTCTCCCCCGCTCGGCGCCGCGACGCGCACCCGTCCCGCTCCGCGATCGCCGCCGGTCCCCCGCCGTGTGTACCTCGGGAACGGGGCGTGCCCTAGAAAGCGGGTGGGTCCTGCGCCACATGGACTGCCCCCCCGGTCACCGTGCCACGCAGCCACCAGGAGGAGCCGTGCTTCTCGAACGCCTCTACGACGAGGACCTCTTCCAGGCGAGCTGTCTCGTCGCCTGCCGGGACAGCGGCAGGCGCCCGTGGTCGATCCGCGGCGCGACATCGCCGACTACCCCGACCTCGCCCGGCATCACGGTCTGCGGATCGTCGCCGTGACCGAGACCCATGTCCATGCGGACTTCCTCTCCGGGGCGCGCGAGCTCGCCGCGGCGACGGGCGCGACCGCCTATGTCTCGGGGGAGGGTGGCGAGGACTGGCAGTACAACTTCCCGGCCGAGCGCCTCCACGACGGTCGGCCATCAGCGGAGCTTCGCCTGGTGGGCTCCGCATCTCGCGGCCGACGACGAGCAGGGCTTCGTCGACGAGCTCCTGGACGGTCAGCCCGATGCCCATGCCTACTTCGGACGGATGAAGCGTCAGAACGTCCTCGGGCCGGCTCTGCTGGGCGAGAGGGCTCTCCCCCCGCCGCGTCGATGCCTCGGGGATGGCGTCCGGCGCGATCGCCCGCGTGGGCACGAGGCCCGTCGCCGGGGTGCACGAAGGCATGGTGCCCGGTGCGCTCAGCATCCCCGCCCCGGGCAAGGCCGCCTCCCATATCGGCTGGGCCTTCGACCCGGAGTCGGACGACGCCGAGATCATCGTCCTCGCCCCGGATGCGGAGACCGCAGCGAGGATCCAGGACCATTTCGTGAGAGTGGGGATCGACGAGCTCGGCGGCTACGTGACCTCGTTCGAGAGGCTCGAGCAGAGCGTCCCTCAGCGTGTCTCCCACGCGGATCTCGACCAGCTGCGCTCGAGCCGCCCGCACGCCGTGCTGCTCGACGTGAGGAACAAGTCCGAGCATTCCGCCGGGACCATCCCGGTTGCTCAGCACCTCTCGGCCGGAAGGGCGCTGTTCCACCGTGATCAGCTTCCTGCGCCCGCCGAGGGCGCCGTCATCGCCTTCTGCCAGTCGGGGCTGCGCGCCTCCGTGGCCGCGAACGCTCTGCGACGGGCCGGCCATGAGGTGATCGAGGTCGACGGCAGCCACGCCGGCTGGTCCCGCTGGCAGCAGGAGAACGAGGCGTCGGCACGCGCCTGAGCGAAGCACCCCGATTCCCGCAGAAGGGCCCGTGACCGAGGGATCACCTCGCTCACGGGCCCTCTCCCTGTTAGCGGGCATGAGAAAAGGGAGTGGAGGAGGCGAACAACCGCTAGGGGTTCAAGCACTCCTCCACTCCCAGTGAAGATGTCCGGCGGCGACCTACTCTCCCACACCCTCCCGAGTGCAGT
>NZ_JAKJJW010000055.1:0-10275 GCF_025669985.1 Brachybacterium atlanticum
CTCGGCTGGAGGACTCCGGCTGAAGTGTTTCAGCAGGTCCTGGCTGACAGTGCACTGACCGCTTGACACCGCCATATCGGCATAGAGGTACGCCCTGCGCCAGCAGTCGACCATGCTCTGCGGGCTGTGGGCTGTGGGCTGCGGGCTTGGGGCCGGGGCCGGTGGCTGCAGGGTACCTGGAGCTGAGCGCGCCCTGGCCCTCCGCGGGCGGGGTGGGCCGGGTGTCAGCGCACCCCGAGCGGCAGCATCTCCGCGAGCGCCGTGCGCCAGGGCGTGAGGTCCCAGCCCTGCGAGGTGACCCAGTCGTCGTCGAAGTAGGTGTCGGTGTAGCGGTCGCCTGGATCGCACAGCAGCGTCAGCACCGAGCCGCTCTCGCCCTTCTCGCGCATCTGTGTGATCAGCTGCGCCGCGGCGATGAGGTTCGTGCCGGTCGAGGCGCCGACGCGCCGCCCGAGCACCTCCGAGAGGTGGCGGGCCGCGGCGACCGAGGCGGCATCCGGCACGCGGATCATCCGGTCCACGACCCCGGGCACGAAGCTCGGCTCGACCTGCGGGCGGCCGATGCCTTCGATGCGGGAGCCGCTCTCGGTGATGAGATGCGGATCCTCCTGCACCCATCCGGGGAAGAACGCGGAGTTCTCCACGTCCGCGACGCAGAGCGAGGTGGGCAGGGACCGGTAGCGCAGCAGTCGCCCGAAGGTCGCGCTGGTCCCGCCGGTCCCGGCGCCGACCACGATCCAGCGCGGCACCGGATGCGGCTCGAGCTCGAGCTGGGCGAGGGCGCTGACGGCGATGGAGTTGTTGCCGCGCCAGTCGGTGGCGCGCTCGGCGTGGGTGAACTGGTCCAGGAAGAGTCCGCCGAGCTCATCGGCCAGGCGCTGCGCCTCCCGACTCATGTCCCCGGCGCCGTCCACGACGTGGCACTGCCCGCCGGCGAACTCGATCAGCGCGATCTTCCGCGCGCTCGTGCCGCGCGGGACCACGGCCACGAAGGGGATGTCGAGCATCCGCGCCACATGGGCCTCGCTCACCGCGGTCGAGCCGGAGGACGCCTCGATCACCGGCATCCCCGGCCGCAGCTGTCCGTTGACCAGGGCGAACAGGAACAGCGAGCGGGCCAGTCGGTGCTTGAGGCTGCCGGAGGAGTGGGTCGTCTCGTCCTTGAGGTAGAGCTGGATGTCCCAGTCCTCGGGCAGGTCCAGGCGCACCAGGTGGGTGTCGGCGCTGCGGCGCCCGTCGGCATCCAGGCGGTGGATCCGCTCGGCGACCCACGCCCGCAGGTCCTCGTCGCTGCGATCGACGTCCTGCAGGGGCTCGGGCCAGCGTGCATCCGTGGTCATGGGGAGACCGTACCGAGTCGGGTGTCGGGGGCAGGACGGGCGCGGTGGATCTTCGCCCGTGTCGGTCTACGACCCGGGCACGGCCGGCCGAGGCGGCGGGTGGGCCGGCGGGCGGGGTCAGGCGTGGCCGGCGACTGCCCCGGTATCGCCGGGCCGCGTCCCGCTCTGCTCCCGCAGCTTCTCGACCGTGTCGGCGGGGGTCGCGTCCTGTCGAAGGGCGGCGGGACCGCCCATGCCGCACGAGCCCTTCCAAGGCTGGTGGGCCGTCCGGGACCCGCGCGAGACGACCGGGCGGAAGGAGGGCGCTGCCGCTCAGGGTGTGCGCAGCGCCCCGAAGGTGAGGCGGCGCCGCAGTTCGAAGCCGAGCTTCTCGTAGCCCGTGATCGCGCCGGTGTTCGCGGCGGAGGCGTGCAGCAGCGCCATGTCACCGCGGCGCTGGATGTGGTGGGCGACGTCGAGCACGAGGCGGGAGGCGAGACCCTGCCGGCGATGGTCGGGATGGACCGCGACCGCGCTGATCTCGGTCCAGCCCTCAGGGTGGAGGCGCTCGCCGGCCATCGCGATCAGCTGTCCGTCCCTCCGGATCCCCACGTAGCGGCCCATCTCGTGCGTGCGCGCCTCGAAGGGCCCGGGCCTGGTCCGCGCGATCAGGGCGAGCATCTCGTCGGCGTCGGCCGCTCCGAGCTCGACCGCCTCCGGCTCGGGGCGCGGGGCGAGACGGTCGGTCTGGACGAGCTGCACGCCCGGGATCTGGAACTCCGGCGCCCATCCGTCCGGCAGCAGCGGATCGGCGTGGGAGACGGAGACCACGGCATCGTGCCCGAACACGTCCAGGATCGCGTCCCACACGTCGGGGTGCTCCCAGTCGCGCACTCCCACGAAGGGGGAGACGTCCTCCGGATAGCGCAGCACGTGCTCGTTGCCGATCGCGAGCTCGCGGTGGGCGCCGGTGAGCGAGGACCAGGCGGGGTTGTCGAGCACCGGATGCTCCGCGTCCGAGGGGGCGTCGGCGCTCCCGACATGGGGCTGTTCGTCCAGTGGCATGCGGTGACCTCGTGCGGCGGAGCGGGCGTGACCGGGCCACGCTACTCCCGACGGGGCATCGGGTGCGCAGCTCTGTCACTCCGCGTGAACGGCGCGGGCCGGCGGGGCACGGGGGTGATGGGGCGCGGCCGACGAGGACGATGCTCACCCTTCGTGATACAAGGCGAGTTGTCATTGGGGTAAAGAGATCGTAAAGTCATCGCCGAGCGGTCCTCGCGACCGCGACCCGGACGGCTGCTGCCGAGCGCGCGGCGACGGGGAACCCCAGGGGAGGTCGGGATGTCGAGGACGGTGACGTCGAGGACGGCAGGGGTGGGTGCGGCGGTGTCGGGGGACACCGGGGCACGAGGGGATCGCCGCGGCACGCGGCGGCGCGGAGGGGCATCCCTCGCGGCGCTGCTCGCCGCCGGCGCGCTGCTGGCGGGCTGCGGGACGGCCGCGCCCGAGGCGGCCGACACCGAGGCCCCGGAGCCGGCCGCGGTCGCGATCCCGGCCCCGGCCGAGCCGGAGCGGGACGGCGCGGCGGCGGACGACGCGGCGGGGAACGCCTCCGGCATCGTTTCGACCGCGGGCGACCTGGGCGAGGGCGACCCGGGCCAGGCCGACGGCGACGGTGACGGCCAGAGCAAGAACGGTGACGACCAGGGCTGGGCCGACGATGGCCAGAGCGGCGAGGACCAGGGCCAGGGCAGCGACGACCAGGGCGAGGGCGCCCCGGGCCCGTCCGCGGCAGACCTGCCCGCCTCGTGGGCCGGCACCTACTCGGCCGAGAGCCTTCCCCTCGGCAGCGGGTATCTCGTCGTGCAGAACCTCTACGGCGAGCACCGCGGGGCCACGTCCATGGAGGCCTCCGACATCGCCGGCCAGGAGTACTTCGCGAGCAGCGGAGCGACCTGCGAGGGCGTGGCGACCCTCGCCGGCGACAGCGCCGACTGCGTCCTGCCCGACGACGGCCGAGGCATGGGCGAGCAGACCGCCGTCGTCCACCTCGTCCCCGCGGCGTTCGGCGCGACCTCGCTGCTCGTCGAGGTCGACGTCTCGGACGGCCTCGCCGTCGCCGAGGCCCCGCAGGGCGTCGGCGGCCTGGGCGCGGCGGTGCCGAGCGAGGTCTCTCTGGAGGAGGTCGAGGGCGCCATGGTCACCGCGGTGATGATGGCCGACAGCCCCGAGGGTCCGCTGCCCGAGGAGCTCGGTGCGCGATGCGAGCTGCGCGACGGCGGCCGGCACGCGCTGTGCGAGATCGTCGGCACCCCCGACGGCGGCGGCGACGGCAGCTGGTACGGCACGCTGCAGCCCGGCTACGGCACCTACGTCGTGCTCGCCACGAAGCTGCCCGCCTGACCTGACGCCGCCGGGCTGCCGGCGCTGCTCAGGCGAAGGGTGCCGAGGCCTCGTCCAGGGCGGCGACGTCCTGCGCGGAGAGCTCGAGACTCGTGCCTGCGAGGAGGGCGGGCAGCTGCTCGGGCGTGCTCGCCGAGGCGATCGGGGCGGTCGTGCCCTTGGCCAGCAGCCAGGCGATCGCGACGGACGCCGGCTCCGCGTCGTGCGTCGCGGCGACCTCGGTGAGCACGTCCACCACGGCCAGGGCGTCCTCGGTGAGCTGGTCCTGGACCATGCCCTTGCGGGCGCGGCCCTCGAGGTCCTCCTTCGTGCGGTACTTGCCGGTCAGCAGGCCGGAGGCGAGGGAGAAGTAGGGCATGACGGCCGCGTCGAACTCGCGCGCGATCGGGGCGTAGTCCTTCTCGTACGCGGCGCGGGCCAGCAGGTTGTAGTGCGGCTGGATCGCGACCGGCACGGTGAGGCCCTCGCGGGTCGCGACCTCGAACCACTCCCGCATCCGCTCCGGCGAGTAGTTCGACAGGCCCAGGTGGCGCACCCTGCCGGAGCGGACCAGGCCGTCGGCGATCCGCACCTGCTCCTCGATCGAGACCGCCTCGTCGTCGTAGTGGGCGTAGTAGAGGTCGATGCGGTCTGTGCGCAGCCGCTCGAGCGACTCGTCCAGCGCCGCCTCGACGTTCGCGGCCGACAGGCCCGTGCGCGACGGCTTCGCGCCGACCTTGGTGGCCAGCACGATCTCCTCGCGATTCCCGCGCGCCTCGAACCATTCGCCGAGCACCGTCTCGGAGTCGCCGCCCTCGCTGCCCTCGGCCCAGGCGGCGTAGACGTCGGCGGTGTCGATGAAGCTGCCGCCGGCGGCGACGAAGGCGTCCAGCACGGCGAAGGACGTCTCGCGGTCCGAGGTCCAGCCGAAGGTGTTCCCGCCGAGGTTCAGCGGGAGCACCTCCAGGTCGGTGCGGGGCAGACGGGTCAGGGATGCGGTCGGAGCAGAGGTCATGGAGCACTCCTCGTGGCGGGGTGGGGGCGGGTCCGTCCGCGCCCATCGGCTCTCGGGCTGCGGGCGCGGCGGTGGCCGGCCGGTGCGCCCACCACGCTAGCGCGTCTCCCTGACCGGCGACAGAGCCCGTCCGACGGGCGAGGCGCGAGATGAGCTCGACGCGGTTCTCCTCGCTCAGCCCGGTCCCCGGGAGGTCGACTACCGTGGCCGTGCCCGCCCCGCCGGGCCCCGACCAGCCCCGGAAGGAGCACGGCACGTGCCGAACGCCCAGGACCCCAGCAGCCCGGACCCAGACCGCCGCGCATCCCGTCGCCCGGCCCCGAGGGCTGTCGCGCTGGTGCTGCTCGGGATCATCCTGCTCCTCTCGATCGGAGCGTACGCGCTGGTCACCGCCTGGCTCGGCTGAGCCCGCGGCGCCGTCGTCGGCAAGGGTCTGCGACCCCGACGCTCCGTCGTGCCCGTCCTCTAGGCTCGAGGCATGAGCACGGGACGGGGGACGCCCTCCGACTACGACTGGGAGGACGGCGCCGACGCGCCGGACGCCTCCGATCTGTCCGCGCGCACTCCCGCCGACCCCGCCGCGCTGCCTGCGCTTCCCCGTCGGGGCGCACGCGCCGTCCCGTCGCGCGACCTCGCGGACGACGTCTCCGCCTGGTCCGGGACGGGGGCCCGGCCCGATGCGACCGGCGCGGCCTCCGAGGAGCCCCTCGGCATCCCCGACGGCCCCTTCGACACCCCCGACGAGGGCCCGTACGGCGCGCCGTCCTTCACCTACGACGCCTCGGAGGAGACGCCCGACGAGGAGCGCCGCGACGGCCGCCTGCCCGCCTGGGCCATCCTCGCCATGGTCGCCGTGCAGGGCGCGGCCGCCGTCGCGATCGTCGCCCTCGTGCTCGGCGCCGGGCAGAACCTGCTCGGCGGCGGGGCGGCGGACCCGTCGGCCGCGCCGCCCTCCGCGCCCGCCACCCGCTCCGCCCCGCCCGCGCAGACCGAGCAGCCGCGCGAGCCCGGCACCGTCCGCGACGCGCAGGGGCGCGAGGTCACCGACGGCACCGGCGGCTACGACCGGCCCGCGACCGTCGGCGAGCACACCGTCGTCTGGAGCGTCTGGACCGGCGGGACGCTCAGCGTCACCCCGCTGGCGGTCGACCTCGACGCGACCCTGCCCGGCGCGAGCGGCGAGGGCGCCATCCAGGAGGGCTATCGCCTGGTCCTGGTCGAGTACGAAGTGCGCTACGACGGGACCGGGCATCTCGCGCCCGCCGAGGAGCTGTGGCTGACCGGTGAGTCCTCGCGCACCTACTTCCCGGACGTCGGCGAAGGCCTCGTCCCCGACCCGATGAAGCGCATCACCCCGCTCGCCGACGGGGCCAGTGCCCGATTCCACAGCGCCTTCGTGGTGCCCGAGGCGGAGATGGAGAGCTTCCGGCTCGGGGTCGAGACGTTCAGCGGAGAGGTCCTCTACTTCGCGACCACCTGAGCGCGCCGTCGACGTGCGGATCACCACCGTGGACTGGGACGCGACCGAGGAGATCCGGGAGACGAACTCCCTCAACGACGAGCCGGCCGAGGGGATGAAGAACATCATGGTCACCTTCGAGGGGGTCCATCGCGGGGAGAAGCCCTTCGCCACCTACGGCGGTCACTGGGTCGACGTCACCTACGTGGCCGCCGACGGCACCGAGTACAAGAACGGCGCCCAGGTCACCCCGCTCTACGACGAGATCTCGCAGAAGGAGACCGCCGTGCCGACGGACGAGATCCTCTCCCAGCAGGCCTTCGTGGTCCCCGAGGAGATCCAGGGGGAGGGGCACTTCGTGCTCACCCTGCGCGCGGGGGATGTCCAGGAGGGCATCTGGCTGCGCGCGAGCTGAGGCGGTCGAGCGGCGCCGCCCCGGTGGACACCCGGCCCCGACCTGGGGCATGATCTACCTGAAACCCGCAGTATCAGACAACTGTGCGGCACTCGACGACGAGAACGCGAAAGGCCCCTGATGAGCAGCTACACCGAGCACGTCACCCGAGTCGTCACGGAGGATCGCGAGCATCCCGGACTCGGGACCGTGGCCGTTCTGACCTTCGCCCCGCCGGAGGGCGAGGAGCGCCGCCCCGCGACCCTCGGCCCCCGCTCCATCGACGCCGTCACCGGCGCGATCGCCGCCGCGCTCGACCGCGCCGAGGCCGGGGAGATCCGCGCGATCGCCCTGACCGGCACCGGCCGCACCTTCCTCGCCGGCGCCGACCTGTCGATGTTCGCCGACCCCACCGCCGCCGAGAACGTCCGCGCGATGACCCGCGCCGCCCACGACCTGCAGGTCCGCGTGCGCACCAGCCCCGTCCCGATCCTCGCCCACCTCAACGGCGTCGCCCTCGGCGGCGGCCTCGAGGTCGCGCTCATGGCCGACGTGCGCACCGCCGCCCCCGGCGTGCGCGGCATCGGCCTGCCCGAGACCAGCCTCGGCATCCTCCCCGGCTGGGGCGGCACCACGCTGCTGCAGTCCGTCGTCGGCGCCGAGACCGCCGTGCGGATGATCCTCGAGGACCCCGCCCGCGACCGCCAGCTCACCGCCGAGAAGGCCCAGGAGGCCGGGCTCGTCGACGAGATCGCCGCCGACCTCGACGAGGCCCTCGAGCAGTTCGCCGCCCTGGTCGCCGCCCACGTCGACGTCGACGAGACCGACACCGACGTGGTCGACCCCGCCGTCGTCGGCGAGACCGCTCCGGCCGAAGCGGCCGGCGCCTGGGGCGGGCGCGCCCCTGCCCTGCCCGCCGCCGACTCGCCCGAGGCCGAGGAGCTGCTGGACGCGCTCGACGCCCCGCACAGCCCCGCCGAGACCCGCCGCGCCTGGGCGCAGCGGCTCGAGGCGCAGGGCGCCCCCGCCGTCGGCCGCGCCCTGATCCTGCTGCAGCAGCTGCCCGGCTCCACCCTCGAGGACGCCCTGACCCGCGAGGGCGACGCGCTCGCCGAGCTCGTCCGCAGTGATGCCGCCTCCGCGTCCCTCTACTCCGCCGAGCTGCTGCGCCGCGGCAAGCCCGGCCGCACCCCGGTCGAGGGCGCGCGGGAGATCACGCACGTCGGCGTCGCCGGCGCCGGGCTGATGGCCTCCCAAATCGCGGCGCAGCTCGCGCTCGGCCTGAAGGTCCCCGTCGTCATGCGCGACCTCGACGAGGCCATCGCCGAGAAGGGCCTGGCCGCCGCCCGCGACGTGATCGCCCAGACCGCCGCCCGCGGACATCTCGACGAGCAGACCGCGACCGCGATCGCCGAGAACCTCTCCGCCACCACCGACCTGCAGGAGCTCGCCGGCTGCGACCTCGTGATCGAGGCGGTGCCGGAGGTGCTCGCGATCAAGAAGTCCGTCTTCGCCGAGCTCGAGGGCGTCCTCGCCGAGGACGCGCTGCTGGTCACCAACACCTCCTCGCTCTCCGTGTCGAAGATGGCCGAGGACCTCGCCCGCCCCGAGCGGGTCGTCGGCCTGCACTTCTTCAACCCCGTCGCGAAGATGCCGCTGGTCGAGGTGATCCACACCGAGAAGACCGACGAGCAGACCCTCGCCACCGGTCTCGAGGTGGTGCGCCGCCTGCGGAAGTTCGCGGTGCGCAGCGCCGACGCACCCGGCTTCATCGTCAACCGCCTGCTCTTCCGCGTGCTCGGCGGCGTGCTCGCCTCCCTCGACGCCGGCGCAGACCCGACGGAGGTCGACGCCTCCCTCGACGCGCTCGGCATGCCGATGCGCCCCTTCGAGCTGCTGGACCTGGTGGGGCTCGGCGTCGCCGACCATGTGGGCCAGGTGCTGCGCGAGGAGCTCGGCGACCGCTTCCACGCCTCGCCCGGGCTCGGCGTGATGGCGCAGGGCGGCGTCCACTTCACCGAGCGCAGCCGCAGCTCCGTGCACCCGCCGGTCTCCCCGACGGTCGCGCAGGTCTTCGGCGAGGGCGAGCGCCCCGCCGGCATCGAGCCGCTGGTCCGCGAGGCGCTGCTGGAGAAGGTGCGGGCCGGCCTGGCCGAGGAGATCCAGCTGATGATCGAGGAGGGCGTGGTCGAGCAGCCCGAGCAGGTGGACCTCGCGCTGATCCTCGGCGCGGGCTTCCCCCGCCACCGCGGCGGGATCACCCCCTATCTCGACGCCTCCGGTGCCTCCGAGCGCACCACCGGCAGCGCCTTCCACGGGGAGCGGTTCACCGCGGGGCGCTGAGCCCGGTCCCGACGGGGCGGCCGACGCACGCCGACGTGCGCGGTCGCTCCGTCCCGTCGCGGGGGACGGCAGGTGAGGACGACGCGGGGTGACCGTCGACGGGAGCGCACGACGGTTCCGCCCGGCATCGTGACCCGACTGCGACATGACGGATGCTGAACGGAGCCTGGACGCGCTCTACGATGACGCGGACGGACCCGCGCAGGTTCGTGCAGAGCTTGTCCCGCCAGCAGAGAGGGGTCGGCGCCGCAGCCGGCGCCGGAACGGACCATGTCGCAGCCACCGCAGAACCCGTGGAGTCAGCCCCCGTCCGATGACCAGTACGGGCAGCAGTCCGCGAACGCCGGCTACGGGCAGGGACCACAGCCCTATGGCCAGCAGCAGGGCTACGGCGAGGAGGGGTACGGGCAGCAGGGCTTCGACCAGCAGGCGTACGGCCAGGGCTCGCCGAGCGGTGCTTACGGGCAGCCCTCGCCGAACTCCGGCTACGGTCAGGACCCGCAGGGCTGGGCCCAGGCGCCGGCCTCCGCGCCTGCCTTCGGGGCCGACGGCCAGCAGCCTCACGCCCAGCACGCCGAACCGCCGAAGAAGTCCTCGAAGACGCCGCTGCTCATCTGCGCGGGCTGTGCGGTGCTCGCCCTGATCGTGCTCCTCGTCGGCGGCGGCATCTTCCTGTTCACCCGCGACGGCGGGGAGCCCACGGACGACCGGACCACCTCGGAGCAGGCCACCACCGAGGACGGCGAGGAGCCGACCGAGGAGGACGCCACGACCGAGGAGGCCACCTCGGAGGAGGCGACGACCGAGGAGGCCACCTCGGAGGAGGCGACCGAGGCCGCCGCCGACGGCAAGGGCACCAAGGACGCCCCCTACGCGATCGGCGAGAAGTTCACGCTCGACGATGGCAGCGGCGGCACGCTCGAGGTCGTCATCGGAGAGGTGGATTGGGATGCGACCGATGCGGTCATGGAAGCCAGTTCGGCCAACGAGCAGCCCGGCGAGGGCGAGACCTACATCCTCGTCCCCGTGTCGATGACGTACCACGGTGACGGCTCTGCGGAGCCGGGCTACTTCGCCCTCACGGCCGACTACGTGGGCGAGAGCGGCGACACCTTCAGCGACGAGGGCACTCTGACACCGCAGAGCTGGCTCGACACCGGAACGCTCCATGATGGCGACACCGGCGAGTGGCAGTACGGGATCATCATCCCCGAGGACCAGGCGAAGACAGGCAGCTTCACCGTCTCGACGCTGATGAACTTCAGCGCCGACCCCGTCTGGGTCAAGGCCTCCTGAGGCCCGCCCGCGACCACGACGGCCCGCCCGCCCCCGGAGCTCTCCGGGCGGCAGGCGGGCCGTC